>JAKAXG010000260.1 GCA_021827225.1 Actinomycetes bacterium
GCCGGCCGGGACCGCTGAACCCCCGGGCCGCCGACCCCGCCGAACAGCCATCCGCGGGCGGCGTGGTCTGCCCACCAGCCCGGGCGGCGGTACCCTCGGTCAATGCTTCTGGAGTCGATCAACTCACCGACGGACCTGGCCAGGCTCGATCAGGATGAGTTGCAGACCCTGGCCGCCGAGATCCGGGCCTTCATAGTCAACGCCGTTGCGACCAACAGTGGCCACCTCGGTTCGAACCTCGGCGCGGTCGAGCTGACCATCGCCCTGCACCGGGTGTTCTCCTCGCCGCGCGACATCGTGCTGTGGGATACGGGCCACCAGGCCTACGTCCACAAGCTGCTGACCGGCCGGCGGGAGATGTTCTCCACCCTGCGCCAGGGAGGGGGGCTGTCGGGATACCCCTCGAGGGCGGAGTCGGTGCACGACTGGGTGGAGAACAGCCACGCCTCCACCATCCTCAGCTACGCCCACGGGCTGGCCGCCGGGGTGGCCCGCAGCTCGAGCCCCGACCGCCGGGTCGTGGCGGTCATCGGCGACGGTTCCATGACCGGCGGGATGGCCTTCGAGGGGCTGAACAACCTCGGCCACAGCGGCAGCCGGGTGGTCATCGTCCTCAACGACAACGGGCGGTCCTACGCCCCCACCATCTCCCGGCTGTCCGAGAGCCTCACCAAGCTGCGGCTCCATCCCGGCCTGACCTCGGTGCGCACCCGGATGGAGGAGCGGCTCAAGGACCTCCCCGGCGTCGGCAACCTGGCCTACAGCAGCCTGCAGGGCCTGTACTCGGCGGTGCGGGAGGTGATCGAGCCGCCGGCGTTCTTCGAGGCCCTGGGCGTCCGCTACGTCGGGCCCATCGACGGCCACGACATCCCTGGCATGGAGCAGGCGCTCATGCAGGCGGCCGAGTTCGACGGGCCCATCGTGGTGCACGCCCTCACCCGCAAGGGCCGTGGCTACGCCCCGGCCGAGGACGACGACGAGCGCTGCCTCCACGACGCCCCGGTGTTCGACCCGGCGGTCGGCCCGGGTGAGGACCCCCACGCCCTCAAGGGTTACACCCAGGCCTTCAACGAGGCCATGCTCTCCGCCGGCGAGCGCTGGCCCAACCTGGTGGCCATCACCGCGGCCATGCCCGGCCCGACCGGGCTGCTGCCGTTCGCGGCCCGCTGGCCCGACCGCTTCTTCGACGTCGGCATCGCCGAGCAGACCGCTGTCACCTCGGCCGCCGGTATGGCCATGGGCGGCCTGCGCCCGGTGGTGGCCGTCTACGCCACGTTCTTCTCCCGGGCCTTCGACCAGGCCAACATGGACGTCGGCCTCCACGGCCAGCCGGTGGTGTTCGCCCTGGACCGGGCCGGCATCACCGGCCCGGACGGCCCCAGCCACCACGGTGTCCTCGACATGGCCCTGTGCCTGCGCATCCCCGGGATGGCGATCTTCGCCCCGTCGTCTGCGCAGGAACTGCCGGTCATGCTCGACACCGCGCTCGAGCTGAGCTGCCCGTCGTCGATCCGCTACCCCCGCGGAGCGGCCCGCCAGGTGGGAGCCGATCAGGTCGGGTCGGGTCTCGACGCCCGGCTGGTGCGGCGGGCCGACCGGCCCACGGTGTGCATCCTGGCGGTGGGCAAGATGCTCGAGGCCGCCGAGGACGCGGTCGAGATCCTGGCCGGTGACGGCATCGACGTGACCCTCTGGGACGTGCGGGTGGTCCGCCCCCTCGACCCCCGGATGGTCGTCGACGCCGGCCGCCACGATCTGGTGGTGACCGTCGAGGACGGGGTGCGTTCCGGCGGGGCGGGGTCGTTCATCGCCGACGCGCTGGCCGACCTGCACGAGACGAGGACGGCTCCACCGGTGCTGATCCTCGGCGTGCCCACCGCCTACATCCCCCACGGATCCCAGGACCGCATCCTGTCCCAGCTGGGCCTGGACGGTCCGGGCATCGCGGCGGCCGTCGCCAAGGCGGTCCCCCGCCGCGCCGACGGCCTGGAAGCCGGCGCCGCCGTCGGGCACGCCTGAAGTGCTCGACACCGGAGCGCACTTGTCGGCCCTCGCCGCCGACAGCGAGGCCCTGATCGACCTGGCCGCCGACCACCTCGACGCCCCCGTCGCGGCGTGCCCGGGCTGGACGGTGGCGGAGCTGATCGGCCATCTCGGCGGCGTCTACAGCTGGGTGAGCCTGGTCGCCGGGGCGGCGGGCGAGCGGCCGGCCCTGCAGCGCGACCCGGCCCCCGACGACCGGGCCCGGCTGGCGGGCTGGTTCCGGGAGCAGCGGGCGGCCGTGCTCGACGCCCTCTCCTCCCGGGAGCCGGACGCCCCGGCGTGGATCTTCACCTCCGGGGGCCGGGGCGACATCGGGTGGTGGCGCCGCCGCCAGGCGGCGGAGACGGCCGTCCATCTCTTCGACGTGGAGCAGGCCGTGGGCCAGCCGGGCAGCATGGAACCGGAGCTGGCCGCCGACGGGGTGGACGAGATGCTGACCGAGCTGCTCCCCGGCTACCTGTCCCGGCATCCGGTGGCCGGGCTGACCGGGACGCTGCACCTGCACGCCAGCGACACCCCGGGTGAGTGGTGGCTGGACTTCGGAGCCGCCGACCTGGCCGTGCGACGGGATCACAGCAAGGCGGACACCGCCGTGCGGGGCCCGGCTGGCGGGCTGTTCCTGTGGCTCTGGAACCGCCGGGACCCCGACGGGGCGGGCCTGGAGGTCTTCGGGGACCGCTCGGTCGTCGACGCCTGGGCCGGGGTCCGGCTCTAGCCGCCCGGCGGGGGCGGGAGGGGCTCGAGCAGCTCCGGGCCGTCGTTGGTGACCTTGTTCACCAGGCTGCTCACCGGGAAGGCCTCGAGCACCCCGGGTGCGGCCGGCGCCATCAGCCGCTCCACCACCGCCATGTCGGTCTCCGGGTCGAGCCACGCCGCCCAGTCAACAGCTTCGAGGACCACCGGCATCCGGTCGTGGATGGGGGCCATCATCTCGTTGGCGGAGGTCGTGATGATGGCGCAGGTGCGAAGCGGCTCGGCGGCGGGGTCGTCCCCGGGCCTCCAGACCTCCCACACCCCGGCCAGGGCCATCGGCCGGCCGTCCCGGCGGCGGACGGCGTAGGGCAGCTTCCCGGCCGGCTTCCCGTCCCTGCTCCGCCGCTGCCATTCGTAGAAGGCGTCGGCCGGGATGATGCACCTCCGCCGGGCCACCGCCGCCCGGTAGGCCGGCTTCCCGGCGATGCCCTCGGCGCGGGCGTTGATCATCCGGTTGCCGACAGCGGGGTCCTTGGCCCACGACGGGACCAGCCCCCAGCGGAACGTTCCGAGCGTGCGGCGGGGACCTTTGTCCGGATCCGACCCCCGCTTCGACAGCGCCACCGCGTACACCGGCAGCGTGGGGGCCACGTTGTAGCGGGCCGGCATCTCCTCCGCCCGCACCTCCTCCACCTCGAACACCTCGGCCAGTTCAGCCACCGTCGAGGTGGAGGTGTATCGCCCGCACACAGCCGCTCAAGGTACCCGTCCGGCGATGATGAGGCCATCGGCGGGGGCGGCGTCATTAGACTCCACGCCTCTCAGCGCCCTCTCCGCCATGGCCTTCGTCTACACCTCCCCCCAGTACAGCCGGTGGGCCCCCCGCATCCGCCGCCACCTCTGGGCCCTGGCACCCGCCGCGCTGGCCTGCGTCCTGGCCACCATCGCCCTGCTCCTCGGCTGGCGGGGCGTCGACCAGGCGGCCCAGACCTACCGGGTGGTGCAGTACCAGCTGCACGGTCTGATGCTCTGGGACAGCGGGTGGTACGCCGGCAACTTCCCCCTCGGCTACAGCGTCCTCTTCCCGGCGGTCGCCGGCACCTTCGGGTTGCGGGCCGTGGCCGTGGCCTCCGCGGTGGTGGCCACCTGGTCCTTCGACCGGGTGATCCGGACCTACCTGGGCGCCCGCCCCCTCGGGACCTGGTACTTCGCCATCTCGACGCTGCTGCCGGTGACCATCGGGCAGTGGCCGTTCCTGGCCGGCGAGGCCGCCGGCCTGCTCGCCCTGGTCTGCATGCAGCGCGGCCGCCGGCCGCTGGCGGTGGCCCTGGGGCTCCTGTCGGCCCTGTTCTCCCCGCTGGCCGCGGCGTTCCTGGCCATGTCCTGCCTGGCCTGGGCCGCCTACAACCTGAAGCGCCGGCGCTGGATCATCGCCACCGCGGTGGTCAACCTGGCGGTCATCGGCGCCATCGGCCTGCTGTTCCCCGGCACCGGCCCGTTCCCGTTCCCCTGGACCGGCCTGGTGCCGACCGAGCTGCTCTGCCTCACCGCTCTGACCCCGCTGGTGCGCACCACCCCGGCGGTCCGGTTGGGGGCGCTGTTCTACGCGGCCTCATCGTTGTTCTCCTTCGTCGTGGCGAACCCGCTCGGGGGCAACGCCCCCCGCCTGGCCGCCTCCATCGGGGTGCCGCTCCTCGCCTGCTTCCTGACCACTCCGGGCCCGGCGCTGGCCCGCCTCAGCCAGTCCTCGCTGCTGCGCCGGGTGGCCCGGGGCCGCAACCTGTTCCTCCCCGGCCGGTGGCGCTACCTGGCGGTGGTCCTGGTCGTCCCGTTCGCGGTGTGGCAGTGGGCTCCCTGGAACGGGATCATCACCTCACCCGCCCGGGCGTCGTTCACCCAGGCGTCGTTCTACACGCCGATCGTCAAGGAGCTGGCCCGGGTGGCCCCCGGCCCGGTCCGGGTGGAGATCCCCCCCACCCTCGACCACTGGGAGTCCGCCTACGTGGCCCCCTACGTCGCCCTGGCCCGGGGCTGGGAGCGCCAGCTCGACATCGCCGACAACCCCATCTTCTACACCCCCGGGGCGCTCACCCCGTCCAGCTACGAGGCCTGGCTGAACGCCGAGGGCATCTCCTATGTGGCCCTCCCCACCGCCCCGCTCGACTACGCGGCCCGGGCGGAGGGGGCGCTGCTGCGATCGGGCAAGCTCACCGACCTGGCCCCGGTGTGGAGCAGCCCGGACTGGAAGCTGTGGCGGGTGACCTCCAGCCCGGGGCTGATCAGCGGGCCCGGGACCCTCGACTCCCTCGTACCGGACCACCTGACCATCACCGCCCGGGCGCCGGGCCCGATGACGGTCCGGGTCAGCTACACCGGGTTCTGGGCGGTCACCTCCGGGAACGCGTGCGTGGCCCCGGCCGACGTGCCCACCGGCGCCGGCGCCGCGGCGTCCTCGCCGTACCGGTGGACGCAGGTGACCGCCCTGTCGGCCGGGACCATAGAACTGTCGGCGTCGGTGCTGCACCCACCGGTGCCGGCCGCCTGCGTCTCCCCCTAGACCGCCTCCGGCCGCACCGAACGGAGGGTCACCCGGCCAGGAACTCCGCCGACCCGAGGTCCAGGGCCTGGCGGCCGTGGCGGTTGGCCATGGCCATGAACATGTCGTCGCTGCGCTCGGTGCGCGCCACCAGCATCGACGCCGCTATGGCCATGATCAGCCCGTCGAAGCTGAAGCGGCGGTAGCCCTCCCAGCACGTCCCCGAGGGGAGCTCGACCCCGGCGCCGGCCAGGGCGACCCGGTAGGCCTCCACCAGGTCCGCTTCGTGGGCCCGGCGGTCCTCCGAGTGCAGGGCGGAGCCGATGAAGTAGGCCACGTCGCACAGCGGGGCGCCGATGCGCACCGTCTGCCAGTCCACCACCGCCACCCGGGGACCGCCGAAGAGCAGGTTGTCCAGCCGGAAGTCGCCGTGCAGGACCGACCACGGCCCGGGCCGGTCCGCCAGGTATCCCCCGAGGGATGCCATCAACCGCTCGCTCAGGTCGAGCACCCCCGGCTCCAGCCGGTCCCGGTAGCGGTCCACGAACCCGGGAAAGAGCATCCCTATCCCCTCGGCGGTGAGGCCGGCGGCCTCGGGCGAGGGACGGTCCAGCCAGGCCAGGTCCAACAGCGTGGGGTCACCCCACCGGGGAGCGTGCAGGGCGGCCAGCTCGGCGACCGCGGAGGTCGCCTCCTCCACCCGGCATCCGGCTATCTGGTCGCCGGCCTCCGCCGGGGCGAGGTCCTCGAGGAGCACCACGTAGGCCTCCTCCTCGGGATGGAAGCGGGCGAGGTAGCAGTGGGGCCGGTTCACCCATACCGTCTGCGCCAGCTCGTTGTAGAAGGCCACCTCGAGCTCGTAGGTGCGGGTGGAGAACCCGGCCGACCGGCTGACCGGGTCGGAGGAGGGGACCTTGGCGACCAGGGACGAGGGCCCGGGGGTGGGCCGGTCCCACACCGGGATCAGCCGCAGCGAGTCGGCCACGTTGCCCAGGCCGATCCGGGTCGCCGAGACCTCGATCACCCGGGCCCCGTCCGACACCTCCGCCAAGGCCTGGGTGAGCCACTCCGCGCTGAGACCAGCAGCACCGACCGGGACGTTCAATACGGACATTCGCCTCCCCCTGGTCCCGTTCTCCTGACCCCGGCCCCGGCGACGCCGGCCCGGAGGAACGGTCCGGGG
>JAKAXG010000261.1 GCA_021827225.1 Actinomycetes bacterium
CTGGGCGGCGGCGGCGCCGGCGGCCGCCGTGCCCGTCGCGCCGGAGGGCCCCGCCGCCCAGGCGGTGGCACCCCGGCCCAGCACCGACCTGGTGGCCACGGCCGCCGCCCCGGCGCCGGAGGCGAGCAGGAACTGCCGGCGGGAGAGTTTCGATCTGCTGGTCTCGTCCTGGGAGGTCATGGAGCTCCGATCTGTTGGTGGGGTCGGTCAGGACCCGAAGCCGATGGCGAAGGTGTGCATGCGGTAGGTGCCGAGGCTGGGCAGCTGGACGGCTTCCACTGCCTTCCCGGGCTGGAGGGGCACGTAGGCGGCGAACAGACTGGGGGTCCGGGCCGGCCCCGGCGTGGAGCGGTTGAAGTAGCTGGTGGTGCCGATCAGGGTGTCGCCGTCGACGGGGGTGGATGTGATCCAGTTGGGCAGGCTGATGGTGAAGGCCTGGGTGCTGCCGTCGCGGTAGTAGACGGTGCCGGTGCCGGTCTGGGTGTTGTTGGTCGCGGCGCCGAGGAAGCCGAGGGTGCTGCCCGAACCCGACACCGCCACCACCTGCCCCTGCATGTCGACGTTGTCGGCCTGGCCGGCGGGCGCCGTGGGCCAGGTGAAGCTGACCCCGTGGGCGGCGCTCACCGTGGACCCGGGGGTGATCCCGACCTGGCTGGCCAGGGCTTGGGCCGAGTAGCTGTTCCCGAACCCGTCGAAGTTGCCGAGCGAGGGGGCGGCGTTGCTGGTGACCCCCACGTTGTCGAAAGCGGCGCTCAGAGATGGGTACGGGACCGACACCTGCAGGTAGGCGCCGGCGTCGGTGACGGCCGGCTGGCCGGCGGCAGTCACGGAGATGGGCACCGTTCGGGCGCCGGGGCTGGCGGTGGTGGAGACCGACAGCGTCACCGGCGTGGTCACCGACCCGCCGGGGGCCAGCGTCTCCGAACCGGAGGCGGGGGTGAGCCCGATCCCGCTCGGCGCGGCCGCCTGCCAGGACACGGTGAGGGGATAGCCGCTGGTGTCGGTGTTGGTCAGCTCGAGCGCGGTGGTGCTTCCGGCCGGGGCCAGGACCGACTGGGGGCTGATGGTGGTGGTCACCAGCGGGGCCACGCTCACCTGGGCGTAGGTGGCGCTGGTGGTCGGTGGCCCGCCGGTGGCGTCGTAGGTGGCGGTGGCGGTGAGCGAGGAGACATCGTCGGCGGCGCCGGCCGGGGCGGTCACCTGCCACGAGGCGGTCATGGCGGCCGTCGGGGGGAGCGACCCGGTGGCGACCGGGCTGGACGGCACCGCCTGCCAGCCGGCGGGCACTGACAGCTGCAGTCGGGCGCCGTGGACCGTCAGGTCGCCGCCGGGGGTCAAGGAGGCCGTCACGGTGAAGGGGCGGCCGGCCTGGGTGGCGGCCGGGGCGGAGATGGTGGCGTGACGGGTGCCGGTGGTGCCGGTGACCTGGAACGATCCGTGCAGCGGCAGCCCGGCGGGGGCGGAGGAGTCACCGACGTAGACCTGGAAGGCGCCGTCGGGGACGGTCCAGCTGCCGGCGGAGCTGTCGTAGTAGCTCATGTCCCGGGGGGTGACGGTGAAGTGCACCTGGGTGGACTGCCCCGGCGCCAGGGTCACCTTCTGGAACCCCTTCAGCTGGCGGGGCGGCTCTCCGGCCGAGGCCGGGTCGCCGAGGTAGAGCTGGGCCACGTCGGAGCCGGCCCGGGATCCGGTGTTGGTCACGGTGGCGGCGACCTGCACCGAGCCGGCCGAAGTGGTCGTCGACCGGGACACCGTCAGGTTGCTGAACCGGAAGGTGGTGTAGGACAGGCCGTACCCGAACGGGAACAGGGGCGTCACGTTGTTGGCGTCGTACCAGCGGTAGCCGACGTCGATGCCCTCCGAGTAGTGCACCTGGCCGTTACAGCCGGGGAAGCTGCACGGGCTGGCGGTCGGGATCTGCGACAGGCTGGCCGGGAACGTCTCCGGCAGGTGGCCGGCCGGGTCGACGGTGCCGAACAGCACGGCCGCCAGGGCGTTGCCGTCCTCCTGGCCCGGATACCAGGCCTCCAGCACTCCCTTGACCTGGTTGAGCCACGGCATCAGCACCGGGCCTCCCGTGTTCAGGACCACGATGGTGTTGGGGTTGGCCTGGGCCACGGCGGAGATCAGCTGGTCCTGGTTGTTCTGCAAGGTGATGTTCGCCAGGTCGGCGGCCTCCCGCTCGTAGTTGGAGGCGAACACGACAGCCACCTTGGCCCCCCGGGCGGCGGCGGCGGCCTGGGTGGGGTCGGCACCGGAGTAGGAGGTGACGGCCACCCCGGGCGGAGCGGCGGCCTGGATGCCCTGCAGCGGGCTCACCTGGTAGGGGGGACGCACGAACGAGCTGCCGCCGCCGGCGGTGAGCGGGCTGGTGGTGCCGTCGGGGCCGATGACGGCGATGGATCCGGAGCCGGCCCCGAGCGGCAGGATCGAGCCGTCGTTCTTCAGCAGCACGGTCCCCTGCTCGGCGACCTGGCGGGAGAAGGCGGCGTGCGCCGGGGTGGTGACGGTGTCGGACAGGTTGCCGGTGGGCGGATGGTTGAACAGCCCGGCCTGGAACATCTGGGTGAAGATCCGGCCCACCGCCTCGTTGATGGTGGACATGGCGACCTGACCGTCGGCTACCGCCGCCGCGAGCTGGCCGTTACCCCAGAAGTTGCTCCCTTTTTCCTGATCCAGGCCGGCATTCACCGAGGCGACCGTGGAGTGGTTGGCCCCGCCGTCGGAGCGGACGAAGCCCTGGTAGCCCCACTGATCACGCAGGATCTGGGTGTCGAGGTAGGGGTTCTGGCAGCCGAAGGTGCCATCCAGGCTGGCGTAGGAGCACATGACCGACGCCGCCTGGGCCTTCATGGTCGCCGCCTTGAACCCGGGCAGGTATATCTCCTGCAGGGCCCGGGTGCTGAGGATGTCGTTGTCGGCGGGCGTGTTGCGGTAGGTCTCCTGGTTGTAGGCGACGTAGTGCTTGACGTCGGCCAGCACGTGCTGGCTCTGCAGGCCCTCCGTGTCGGGCACGATCAGCTGCGACGACAGGTAGGGGTCCTCGCTGAACATCTCGAAGTTGCGGCCCCAGCGGGGGTCGCGCTGGATGTTGACCCCCGGCCCCAAGGCGAAGGCGATGCCCTTGCCCCAGTGCTCGGCCCCGTTGACCACCCCGTACTGGTAGGCCAGGGAGGGGTCCCACGCCGACGCCAGGGACACCTCGGCCGGCAGCTGGGTCACCCCGGTGGCGCCGGCGCCCACCCCCAGCGAGTCGTCCTGCTCGGCCAGGTCGGGGATGCAGAGGGAGGGCTGGGCCGGCACGAAGCCCTCGTAGCCGGCGTAGGGGCCGCTCGAGACGGTGCTGAAGGCGTGCATCTCGGCCACCTTCTGGTCGAGGGTCATGGCCGACAGCAGCTCGTCGACGCGCTGCGCCACTGGGAGGTTCTGGTTCAGCCACGGGCACGACGCCTGGGAGGCGGCCGCCCTGGCCGGCGGTGCCGGGATCCCCCCCGGCGAGGCGGTGTAGGTGGTGAACGCCGCTAACAACACCACCGCGGCCGCAGCCGCGCCTTTCGACCTCGTCCGAGCGCGCCGAATCCACATCTGCCGAAACCCCCCACCGTCGCTGGGATAATCGCCCTCGCCGTCCTGCGACTCCTTGGTGCAGACCGGAGGAGCGAGCCGACGTTACCGCGGCCGTCCCGGCAGGGCAAGAGGTCTGTCCAGTTCTTTTTCGGACCAGTCTGTCTGGGGTGATGCGCCGACCCGACCGGGCGGGTCAGCCTGGTGGGCTCCGGTCGATGCCGGCGCCTCCCGAGGCGGGGCGGGCCCCCGGACTGGTCAGACCACCACTCGGGCCGGCGTCGAGCGGTGCGGCCGGCCGGCCGGACCCCGCGTCACGAGCTGGCGACGGTGATGGTGAAAGCCTGGGCGCGGCCCTGCACGCCGATACAGCTGGTTGCGGACGTGGGGCACGAGATGCCCGCGGGGGCGACGATCACCACGCTCGCCGATCCAGGACCTGCCGCCTTGTAGTAACTGCAGGTGAGCGACGCCGGGCAGGTGAAGCCGGCCGGCGGAGTGGCCGAGGCGAGGATCGACGGCGGTGCCACCTTCACGTCGAACGCCTGGTGCTGGTCGGTGCCCGTCGTGCAGCAGAGAGAGGTGACCTCGACCACCACCGGCTGGCCTCTGGCCGCGCCGAGACGCGGGGGCGAGGCGGTCGTGACCACCAACGGTCCCTCCGCCGGCTGCCCGGCGGTGGAGGCCGCAGTTGTGGCAGTCGTAGTGCCGGTCGGGTCGGCGCTGCCAGGCGCACCGGCGGGCGAGCTGATCCGGGAGCGAGTCGAGGAACCACACGACGAGCCCAGGAGGGCGAGGCTCACGACCGCGACCAGGGCGCCACGCCGCACGCGAGCAGCACTGACGCTCGACGCATTCGACACCATCGACAGTTGCATAGCAGGCACCCATATGTTAGACATCTGAAAGAAGCGAAGTAGACGCATTCTATTAAGGGGCTAAGAATGAGGGGCAACGTCAACTGTCGCTTCCGCGCGTTTCTGCGCGGATGCGCTATTTCGCGTCGGTCCATGAGAATCTGGATCGCCGTGCTGTCCGCGCTGGGCATATCGCTCATGGCCGTGCCATCAGCTGCGGCCAGTGCACAGCCGGCGTCCGCCGTCAACCAGCACCCGGCGAATGTTCGGGCGCACCAGGGAGCGACGGTCAGCCGGCCGCAGATCGACTGGGCACAGGCGTCCAAGCCGCACGGGATCCAATACCGCTCGGGATTGAAGGTGGCCCATGCCAACAAATCCGGGACCAGTCCTTCTGCCAATCCATCGTGCCCCAACTGCTCGCCTCCCCTGAACTTCACGCCGGACAGCTACGTGATGGGGGGCATGGAGAACACGCCCGGGCAGGTGACCATCTACCCGGTGTTCTGGGCGCCCGCCGGATACACATTTGACGCCACCTACAAATCCATTATCGAGAAGTACATCGCAGACGTGGCCGCGGCCAGCGGCTCCACCGACAACGTGTTCTCGGTAGCCACGGAGTACTACCAGCAGTTTCTCGGCGGTCTCCAGCAATCGATCCAGTACAAGGTGTCAGCAGGGCCGGCGTTTGACATCACCGACCCCTACCCGGCGGAGAGCGCCACGTCCAACTGTGTGGCGGCCAGCGGGTACTCCGCCTGTGTTGCCGATCAGCCACTCCAGACCGAGTTGAACAACACCGCGGCGGCGGACGGCTGGACCGTGAGCGACCAGAACCTGTACATGGTGTTCTTCCCCCCGGGGGTCGAGACCTGCGAGGGTTACGGCTCAGCGGCTTCCGGCCAGCAGTGCTCGAGCAACGTCTACTGCGGCTACCACTCGACGGTCAATTACGTCGGCCAACCGCTCGTGTACGCCGACATGCCCTACGCCGTTCTCAATGGGTGCAGCGACAACTTCAACGGGCCGCAGGCCCCCAACGGCAACCCGTACGCCGACGCCGAGGTCAGCACCATCAGCCATGAGGCCATAGAGGCCATCACCGACTGGGACAACGCCTGGCTCGACGCCAACAACTTCGAGATCGGCGACGAGTGCAGCTACGTCTACGGCGCTCCCCTCGGCACCACCGGCGTGAGCCTGGCACCGGGCGCGACCGGCACGAGCTACAACCAGGTCATCAACGGCGACTACTACTACACCCAGGACGAGTTCAGTAACCTCGCCTACGCCGCCGGACTCGGCGACGTCACCAGTCCCACGGGCACGGCAGTGGGATCCGACACGCAGGTCCTGGGATGCCTGCAGCGGCCAGTGCCGTCGCTGGCTCCGCCCCCGTCGCTGTATTCCCCGTACAGCTCGATCCTGGCGCCGGGCACGCTGGTCGGCCTACCGGCCGCCAACCTGGGCGCCGCCCAGAGCACGTACAACTCCACCTTGACGCTGGTGGACTCGGCCGGCAAGTCCTGGCCGGTGACGGTCGTCAACTGGTCGGACGGGGGCGTGGTGATCTGGATCCCGGCCGACACCCCGCCGGGCAGCTACACCGCCACGCTCTCCGACAACGGCGGCACGGCGACGGAGTCGCTGCAACTGACCGCACCGACCGACGCCAAGCAGGCGATCATCCCCCTCTACCCCGATACCGCCTCCAGCCTCCCGCTCGGAGTGGTGGAGGACGCATCGGGCAACCTGTGGTTCAGCGATGCCGCCAACAACGCCATCGGCGAGCTGCTGGCGACGGGCGGGGTGAAGGAGTACCCGATTGCCACCGCCGGCGCCGACCCCACCGGCATCGCCATCGATCCCTCCGGGAATCTGTGGGTCACCGACACCGGGACCGGCCACGTGACCGAGCTGGACCCGGCCAAGGCGTCCCCCGGCACCTCCAACGGCCAGACCGACTTCGCTCTCAGCGCCGGCGCCACCCCTGACGGCGTGTCGGCCGATGCCTTCGGCAAC
>JAKAXG010000262.1 GCA_021827225.1 Actinomycetes bacterium
CGGCCAGCCGGTCGAGACGCAGCCCCAGGCGGATGGCCAGAGCCCCGATGTGGTTGCGCTCGTGGGTCAGCGTGGACATGGCCACCGCCCAGCCGGCGCCCTCCTCGCCGAGCAGCCCGTCGGCGGGCACTTCCACGTGGTCCAGAACGACCTGGTCGAACTCGGCGGAGCCGGTCATCTGCCTCAGCGGCAGGGTCTCGATGCCGGGGCTGCGCATGTCGATCAGGAAAAAGGACAGGCCGGCGTGGGCTGGGGCGTCTGGGTTCGTGCGGGCCAGGCATATGCCCCAGTCGGCCAAGTGGCCGTTGGAGGTCCATACTTTGACACCGTCGATGACCCATCCGCTGTCGGAGCGGCGCGCCTGGGTGCGCAGGTGGGCCAGGTCGCTCCCGGCGTCTGGTTCGGAGAACAGCTGGCACCACACCCGGTCCCCGGTCCGCAGCCCGGGCAGGTGGGTGGCCTTCTGGTCGTCGGTCCCGTACGCCAGCAGGGCTTCGGCGGTGAGAACCAGGCCCACCATGTTGAGAAACGGTGGTACCTCCGCCCGGGCGCACTCCTCCAGCCAGGCAGCCGTGTGGGCGGGGGTGAGTCCCTGGCCGCCCCAACGGACGGGCCAGTGCAGTCCGGTCAGGCCGGCGTCGGCCAAGCGGTGCTGCCAGGCCACCGCCGCGGCGATCTCCGCCTCGGGGACGATGGCTCCGTAGTCGCCTGGGGCGTCGGCGGCCGCCTCGCTGAGCCAGGCGGCGGCCGCCGCCCGGAACTCCCCGACGTCCAGGCCGGCCCAGCGGGCCTCGGCGGTCACGGCCGGTACTGGATGGGGCGGGGGGCGAGCTGGCCGGGCTGGGAGACGATCCGGTGGGCGAGGCGGGCCCATTCGCAGACCAGCCGGCGGGTGTCGCGCGGGTCGATCATCTCCTCCAGCTGGAAGCGGGACAACGGCCCCAGCGGGCCGCGCACGGACTCGATACGGGCGTTGAGCTCGGCCCTGAGGGCCTCGGGATCGGCGGCCTCGGCGAGCTGGCGCTTGTAGGCGGCCTCGATGCCTCCCTCGGGGGGGATGCCGCCGACGTCCGCCGCCGGCCACGCCACCCGCATGGAGGCCTCGGCCCGGGGGGTGGCGAAGTTGTTGCCGGCCACCCCGAAGCTGCGCCGCATCACCACCGTGAAGACCGGCACCCTCACCTGGGCGAAGGCGACCATCCACTGGCCGCCCTTGCGGATGGTGCCGGCTATCTCGTGCTCCCGTCCCACCGCGAAACCGGGGTTGTCGACCAGGTTGAGGACGGGCAGGTGGAACAGGTCGCACAGGTCGAGGTGGCGGACCAGCTTGTCGCAGCCGTCGGCTGTCATGGCCCCGCCGTTGGGATGGCGGCTGTCCGAGGCGATCACGCCCAGAGGGTGGCCGTCGAAGCGAACGAAGCCGGCGACCTGGTCGGTCCCCCAGAGGGGCCCTATCTCGAAGAACGAGTCCCTGTCGGCCATGAGCGATATCGCCCGGCGGATGTCGAAGGTGGTCGTCCGCCGGCGGGGGATGAGGGTGAACAGTTCCTCGTCCCGGCGATCGGGGGGGTCGGCGGTGCGGCTGGGCAGCACCGGAGGGGCCTCGTAGACGCTCGAGGGGAGATATCCGAGGAAGCGCCGGACGAGCTCGGCGGCCTCCTCCTCGGTGTCGGCCAGGTTGTCCACCGACCCGTTGCGGCAGTGGATGTGCCAACCACCGAGCTCCTCTTTGGAGATGTCGTAGCCCATGGCGTGGCGCACGACCGGCGGGCCGGCCACGAAGAGCTGGGCGATCTCGCGGACCATGACGGAGAAGTGGCCGAGCACCGCCTTGGCCGCCCCCAGCCCGACCACGCTGCCGAGCAGCATGTTGACCACCGGCACGGCCGCCAGCTGCTCGGTGTACATGGAGCTGCCCAGATGGCCGGGCAGGAACGAACCTCCGCCGCCCGTCACCCGGGGCCGGCCGGCGGTTATGGCGCCGCGGCTCTCCCGGGCCGAGGATTCCCCCTCCCGCCTCTGCTCGGGCACCATCGTCGCCACGCTGCCACCGCCGGAGGAGCCGTCGAGCATGCGCACCGACGGAATGCGCATCTGCAGGGACAGCTGGTCCAGATACTGGCTCTTGGCCCCGATGGATCCGTCCGAATGGCCGCCCCGGGAGGTGAAGTCGTCGGCGCAGACGACCGTCTCCCTGCCGTCCACCGTCCCCCACCCGCCCACGTGGTTGGAAGGCGTGAACGCGCTCACCCTTCCGTCCCCGTCATAGGTCGCGAAGCCGGTCACGCTGCCGATCTCGCGGAACGATCCCTCGTCGAGGAGCAGGGCGATCCGCTCCCGGCAGGTCAGCTTCCCCCGCTGCCGCTGGCGCACCACACCCGGGTCATCGGAGCCGGCCGCCAGCCGCTGGTGGGCGAGGCGCTGCAGCTCCCGGACCTCCGTGATGATCCCGTCCCAGGTGCCGTCCCCCTCCGGGTGCCGGCGCGACCCGTCCAGCCCGGCGGCGTGGCGCTCCTCGACCAGGGCGATCACCTGCCCGGCGGCCAGGGCGGCGCCCGGCTCGAGCTGATCGACGGCGGCGACCACTCCCGAGCAGGGGGCGGTGATCACCGTCTCCATCTTCATGGCGCTCACCACCGCCACCGGGTCCCCCTCGGCGACGCCGTCACCCTCGTTGACCCGGAAGCCGACCAGCTCGCCGACGGTCGGGCTGGACACGGGGTGCTGGCCGGCGCCCGGCGAGAGCCCCCGCGCCGGGGCGGCGGCGGGCCCGCCGTCCGAGGGCCGGGCGTGGCGGGCGAGGAACGCCGCCGGCCCGTCACCGTCGGGCGACGGTCCGGTCGGCGCCGACAGCGACGACTCCTCCTCCAGCCAGGTCGTCCTGGCGTCACCCGCCCGGACCGCCGGGTCGGAGAGGATGGCCCGCAACTCGGCGAGGTTGGTCGGCATTCCGACGACCAGGAACTCGTCGAGCGCCCTCCGGGTCCGGTCGACCGCCGACTCGTAGGTGGCCGCCGTGGCCGACCAGCCGATCACCTTGGCGAACAGCGGGTCGAACTGCGCCGGGGGGCTGTAGCCGGGGTAGCCGCACCCGTCGACGCGGACCCCCGGGCCGGACGGCTCCTTGTAGGCGGTCATGGTGCCGGTGCCGGTGGCGACCACCCGGGCCTGCACCGCGTACCCACGGGGCGCTCCCACTGCGGACTGCTCGCCGAGCCCGAGAGAGGAGAGCGTCGCCCCCGCGGCGAGGAGGAACTGGGCTTCGACCAGATCCACCCCGGTCACCTGCTCGGTGACGGTGTGCTCCACCTGGATCCGGGGGTTGCACTCGGTGAAGTAGTAGGCGCCGGTTTCGGGGGCCACCAGGAATTCCACCGTGCCGGCGTTCACGTAGCCGGACGCCTTCGCCAAGGCGACGGCGTCGGCGAGGATCCCGGCCCGCACGCCGGGGTCGAGGCCGGGGGCCGGTGCCACCTCCACGACCTTCTGGTGGCGCCGCTGGACCGAGCAGTCCCGATCGTGGAGGTGCACGACCGTGCCGTGGGCGTCGGCGAGGATCTGGACCTCCACGTGGCGGGGGCGGGGGATCATCTGCTCGAGGAACAGGGACCCGTCTCCGAACGCAGCGAGCGCCTCGCTGCGGCAGCGCTCGAATGCCTCGCCGATCTCCGCCGGACCGGTCACCCGGCGGATGCCCCGACCGCCGCCACCGGCTGCCGCTTTGACCATCACCGGATAGCCCAGCTGCTCGGCGAGGGCGGCTGCCTCCTGGGCGGAGCCGAGGGGGGCGACACTGCCGGGCACGACCGGGATCCCGATGGAGCGGGCCAGCTCGCGCGCTCGGGTCTTGTCACCGAAGAGGCGCAGCGCGTCCGGGCCGGGCCCGACGAACGACAGCCCGGCCGCCGCGCAGCTCTCCGCGAAGGCGGCGCTCTCCGAGAGGAAACCGTAGCCGGGATGCACCCGGTCGCAGCCGGTGGCCAGGGCCGCCTCCACCAGGGCGGCGCCGTCGAGATAGGCGGCGACCGGGTTGCCGTCCGCTCCCGCCCGCCCGCCTATCTGGCGGGCCTGGGTGGCGTAGCGGGGATGGAGACTCTGCGCGTCGGCCGGCGCGAAGACCGCCACCGACTCCAGCCCCAGGGCGGCCGCCGCCTTGGCGATCCTGATCGCGATCTCGCCGCGGTTGGCTATCAGCACCCGGCCCTGCTCGTCCATGTCCGACCTCCGGCAGCCCCCGACGGGCCCGGCCCGCTCGGAACAGGGGGGACTGTATCAAGGACCCCTCCAGCGCCGAGGAGACCCGCCGCCCCCGTCCGCTCCCGCCCTCGTGGCGGCGGGGCTCCGCTATGGTGCTTGTCACACTCAGGGGGAGCGCCCGAATGGAGATCGCAGGACGCGTAGCCGTCGTGACCGGCGGCGGAGGAGGGATCGGGTCGGCGGTGGCCCGCCGCTGGATGGCCGACGGGGCCCGGGCGGTCGTCGTCGCCGACCGCAACGGTGACGCCGCCCGCCGGGTCGGTGCCGAGATCGGCAGCCTCGGGGTGGAGCTCGACGTGACCGACGAGGCGGCGGTCGTGTCGCTGGTGGAGCGGGTGGAACGCGAGATCGGGCCGGTCGACGTGTTCTTCTCCAACGCCGGGGCCGGCGCCGGCGGCGGGGTGGAGGCGCCCAACGAGGCCTGGCAGGCCCAATGGGAGCTGCACGTGATGGCCCACGTCTACGCGGCCCGGGCCGTGCTGCCGTCGATGACGGCCCGCCGGGACGGCTACCTGATCCACACGGCCAGCGCCGCCGGGCTGCTGGCCGCGGTGGGATCCGCCCCCTACAGCGTGACCAAGGCGGCGTGCATCAAGCTGGCAGAGACCATTGCCATCGCCCACGGCGACGACGGTATCGGCGTGTCGGTGCTCTGTCCGCAGGGGGTCAACACCGCCATGGCCCCCCGCCAGCTCGGCGACGGGGCGACCGACGGCATCGTCGAGCCGGAGTACGTCGCCGACGTGGTCACCGCAGCCATGCGCGAGGGCCGCTTCTTGATCCTGCCCCATCCGGAGGTGCAGACCTACGTGGAGCGCAAGGCCGCCGATCCGGACCGCTGGCTGAGAGGTATGCGCAAGCTGCGGCGCCGGTCGCTCGACCTCCTCGGCGGCGCCTGACATGGACTCCTAGATGGGAGACGACGGCGACGCCATCGCGGACGCCCTCCCGCTGGAGGGCGTGCGGGTGCTGGAGATCGCTGGTGGCATCCCAGCCGCGTTCGCGACCCGCCAGCTCGGCGGCTTCGGCGCCGATGTCGCGCGGGTCGAGGGCCATCCGGTGCAACCGGGGCTCACCGACGACGAGGAGGTGTACCTGCTGGCCGGCAAGCGGCGGGTGCAGGCGTCGGGACAGGACCTGTGGAGGTTGCTGCTCGCCGCGGACATCGTCGTGGAGGACGGCACCCCCGGGACCCTGGCCGCCATGGGCGCGGATCCCGAGTCGCTGCGGGCGGAGCGGCCGGAGCTGGTGCTGGTGTCGATCTCGCCCTTCGGGCAGTCCGGGCCCTACCAGGCCTACCGGGCCACCAACATTGTCAGCTTCGCCATGGGCGGCATCATGTCGCTCACCGGGGACTTCAACCGGCCGCCGCTGGTCACCGGCGGCAGCCAGGCCCAGTATCTGGCCGGGCTCCACGGTTTCTCGGCGGCGGTGACCGCCTTCTACGGGGCGGCGCTGCACGGGGACGGCGACTGGATCGACATCTCCGCCCAGGAGTGCGCGGCCGGCATGCTGGAGCTGTACGGTCCGGCCACCGCCTACGGCAACCCGGTCCGGCCCCGCCTCGGCAACCAGACCCGGGCCGAGTGGGGGATCTACCCCTGCGCCGACGGCTACATCGGGATCTTCGCCCTGCAGCGCCAGGTTCCCGCCCTGTTCGAGGCCATGGGGGATCCCGAGCTGCGCGACGGTCCCTTCCTCGATCCGATCTACCGGCTGGACCACCTCGACGAGCTGCTGGCCAAGATGTACATGTTCACCCTGGGCAGGACCAGGGACGAGCTGATGGCGATCGGCCGGGAGCACAAGGTCCCCGTCGGGGTGGCGCTGACCCCGGCCGAGCTGCTCGAGGTGGCCGGCCTGGACGAGCGCGGCTTCTGGGACCGGGTGGAGAGCGAAGCGGGAACGGCCACCGTGCCGGGCCGGCCCTTCGACGGGCTGGGATGGCGGCCCCCGGGGCGCCTGCACCGGCCCGGCGAGGACACGGCCACGGTCATGGAGGAGTGGCCGGCCGGCGGGCGGCACCCCGGCGCCGAGATGGCGGGGTGAAGCGCCGGCCCCTCGAGGGCGTCCGGGTGGCGGATCTCACCATGATGTGGGCCGGGCCCTACGCCACCAAGCTGATGGCCGAGATGGGCGCCGAGGTCATCAAGATCGAATCGCCGCGGGCGTGGGACAACATCAG
>JAKAXG010000263.1 GCA_021827225.1 Actinomycetes bacterium
CGCCGGTGGAGGTCCCCCCGGACGATGGTCCGGCCGGTGCCGGGAGCGGAACGGGGCCGGCCGGGGCCGCCACCGGAACGGGCGTCGCCGGGCGTGCCGGCGAGGTCCCGGTGGCCGGCGACGCCGGGTTGGTGCGGGCGGCTGGTAGGGCCGGAGCGGGGCGGGCGGCGGGTGCGGGCACCTGCCCCGAGCCGGCGAGCGCTGACACGGCGCTGGTAGCGGCCCGGGCTACGGAACTGGCCGGGGACGGAAGCGTGATCGATGCGGCGGGAGGATTGGTCGAACCGCTCGAGGTGCTGGCCTCAGCCGGGTGGGAACGGAGCAGTTCGGTAAGGATGAGAGTGCCGAAAAGCACGAATAGGAACAGCGCGATCGGCTTGATAACCAGCCATACTGTGCGCCTTTCCGGTCCGGGATTCTCCATTTGCCCATTGGAGAAGTCCGAGTGATGAGGACTTCTCCCTAATCCTCCCCATGTCCCGCAAGCTGAATTCGCGGACCTGATCCACGGCCCGTCCGCTCTCCTGCGAATGTAGCTAGCCGGAAATCAGCCCTGTCAACCTGAATAGGCGAATAATATCTGTAATTATTTGGCAGATATTGCGGGGCCTGCTTCGTGCAGATTATCTGAGACTTTCTGCCGGGTCCGACAGATTCCGAATGGTTGCGCCGTCGCGCTGGGTAGGGGAGGCGGTATGAGAAGTGATGGCAACGGCCGGGACGATCTCGTGGAACCCGAGGGGGTGAATGCCGGCCGCCCGGTGACCGACCGCCCCTCCGAGGACGCCGACGTTGTGGGTGACGGCACCGCGGTGCCGGGGTCTGCGCACCCCTCCGCGGACCACGGTCAGCTGGTCAGTGGGGAGGAGGGCTCGCGGACCGGTAGACCGCCTCAGCCGGGCCAGGAGCTCCAGATGGGGGAGGGCTGAGGGGGTAGGAGTCCCCCTCGTCGTAAAGCGGATCATCCGGGTCGCTGTCGGCTTCCACCTCGGCGACGATGGGCAGCTCGATGTGCACCAGGGTCCCGCCCTCCGGTGGCACGGAGGCGGTCACCGTCCCGCCGTGCTCGATGACCACCTGGTGCACGATGGCCAGCCCCAGCCCCGACCCCGGCATGCTGCGGGCCGTCTCGGCCCGGTAGAACCGGTCGAAGACGTGCGGAAGGTCCGCCGGGGAGATTCCCGGGCCGTGATCGTGGATGTCGAGGGCCCAGCGCCCGCCCCGCTGTAGCCACACCTCCACGGTGCCGGAGGGAGGGCTCCACTTGGCGGCGTTGTCGAGGACGTTGAGAATGGCCCGCTCCAGGAGGGCGGGCGAGGCCCGTACCGAGCCTGGGGTCAGGTGAACGTCGAAGTTGAGGTTGGGGGCCCTCCGGCGGGCCCGTTCGATGGCCCGCTCGACGATGGAGTCGAGGCGGACCTCGATCGGCTGGGGCTGCTTCTCCTCCTGGCGGGCCAGGTCGACCAGGTCCCCGATCAGGTTGGTGAGCTCCTCCATCTGGGCCTCGACGTCGTGCACCAGATCGGCCCGGTCGGTGGCTGGCAGGTCCCGGACGCGCATCAGCACCTCGATGTTGGTCCGAAGGCTGGTGAGAGGGGTCCGCAGCTCGTGGCCGGCGTCGGAGATGAGTTGCGCCTGCTGCTGGCGCGAGGTGGCCAGAGCGGTGAGCATCTCGTTGAACGAGCGGGCCAGGCGGGCCAGCTCGTCGTCACCCTCCTCGTCGATGCGGGAGCTCAGGTCCTGGGTGGCCGCCACGTGCTCGGCGGCCGCGGTGAGCTTCTCCACCGGGCGCAGCATGGTCCGGCCCAGCACGAAGCCGATGCCCACCGCCACCGCGATCCCGCCGGCCGCCACCAGCCACAGGATGATCCCGAGGGTGGACAGGGTGCGGTTGGTCTCGGCCAGCGGTCGGGCGATCTGGACGGCCACGGGGGTTCCGGCGGCGTAGAGCCCGCCCCCTTCCGTGATGACCCGGAACGGCTGCCCGTGGTAGTGCATGGTGTCGAAGCGGTGGGTCCGGCTCTGCAGAGCGGCCATGTCGGCCTGGGCGGTGGTGGGCGCGAGCACCCCGATCGACGGGTTCAGGTCGGCGACGCTGTTGGCGATCACCTGGCCGTTGCCGGTGATCGCCTGCACGAACCCGCCGTTGAGCCTGACCAGGCTGCCCAGCCGGTCGACGTTGATGGTCCCTCCTCGCGGTGACAGGAGCGGGGCGCTGTTCAGGTCCGACACGAGGGCCGAGTCCACCTGCGTGAGCAACTGGTGGCGCACGGTGAACCAGGCGGCGAGGGACGCCAGGGCAACGGTGATCCCGACCGCCGAGGCGATGGCGCTACCCAGCCGGGCGCGGAAGCTCAGACTCCGCCACCGGGTCCACCACGGCCTCACTGCTGGGACGGCTCCCGCAGGACGTAGCCGACACCGCGGACCGTGTGGATGAGCCGGGGCTCGCCGGCCGCTTCCGTCTTGCGCCTGAGGTAGCCGATGTAGACCTCGAGCGAGTTCGAGTTGGCCCCGAAGTCGTAACCCCATACCCGGTCGAAGATCAGCTCGCGGGTGAGCACCTGGCGGGCGTTGCGCAGCAGCAGCTCCAGCAGGAGGAACTCCGTGCGGGTCAGCTCTATCAGCCGGCTCCCCCGGCGCACCTCCCGCGTCCCCGGGTCGAGGGACAGATCGGAGAAGCGGAGCATCTCGTCGTCGGAGGGGGCGCTGCGGCGCAGAAGGGCCCGGATCCGGGCCAGCAGCTCCTCCAGGGCGAACGGCTTCACCAGGTAGTCGTCGGCGCCGGCGTCGAGGCCGGCGACCCTCTCGTTGACCGCGGCCCTGGCGGTCAGCATGAGCACCGGTGTGGCGTCGCCGGCCGCCCGCAGCCGGCGGCACACCTCCAGCCCGTCCATGCGGGGCATGGCCACGTCGAGGATGATGGCGTCGGCCGGTCGCTCGGCGTGGGCGGCCAGCGCCGCGGGACCGTCGTCCGCGGCCTCGGTCGTGTAGCCCTCGAAGCGCAGCGCCCTGTCGAGGGCCTGGCGCACCGCCGGCTCGTCGTCCACCACCAGGACTCTCACAAATTCAGTGTGACCCAATCAGATGAGAAACGGATTAGAGGCGGTCCGGCCCGGTCGCTCATATAGGCTTCGATCGCTATGTCCCGGGTTCTCATCGAGCGACGACTGTTCGACGTGGCCCAGAGACTGAAACGCGCCCGGGAGGAGCTGGCGGTCATCGAGGAGCAGCTCCAGGTGATGGCCGAGGCGGCCGACGAGGCCCGGATCCGTTCTCTGGTGTCGGAGACCCCTCTCGCCCACCGGGAGTACGCAGAAGCGCAGCGTCACGCCGACGCCATGGAGCGCAGCCGCCGGTCGGTGGCGACGGAGGTGGCGGAGCTGCAGGCGGCCCAGGACGAGTTGCTGGACCGGCTCATCAGCGAGGACCATTCCGGTTCCTGACAGCCCCCGCCCGTCCGGAGTGGGGGCCAGGCTGGGGTCGCCCGTATCCTTTTTCCCACCTTCGAGCCCGTAAGGAGCACCTGTGCCAGTACGAGTCGTGATCGCCGAGGACGAGGCCATTGTCCGGCTCGACCTCAAGGAGATCATGGAAGAGGAGGGATACGAGGTCGTCGGCGAGACCGGCCGGGGCGACGAGGCGGTGGAGCTGGTCCGCCAGCACCGCCCCGACCTGGCCATTCTCGACGTGAAGATGCCCGGTGCCGACGGTCTCACCGCCGCCCGGGAGATCAATGCCGAGCGCCTCTGCGCCGTGCTCATCCTCACCGCGTTCAGCCAGCGCGACCTGATCGAGCAGGCCCGCAACGCCGGGGCCCTGGCCTACCTGGTCAAGCCGTTCCAGAAGAGCGAGCTGCTGCCTGCGATCGAGATGGCCCTCGGCCGCTTCTCCGAGATGAGGGCCCTGGACGAGCAGGTGAAGTCCCTGGAGGAGAGCCTGGAGGTCCGCAAGGCGGTGGACCGGGCCAAGGGCATACTGATGGACGAGCTGGGCTGGAAGGAGCACGAATCGTTCTCCTGGATCCAGAAGACGGCCATGAGGGAACGGGTCAAGATGCTCGAGATCGCCGAAAGGGTGATACACCAGGGCCTGCGACCCGACGCAAGCGAGAGCCAGTAACCCGACCCGGGGGGGAAATGACCGAAATCAACGAAACGCAGCTGCAGTGGAACCTGGCCGACGTCTGGGAGACGATCGCCCGGGTGGCCCCCGACCGGCCGGCCCAGATCTGCGGTGACCGCCGTTACAGCTGGGGCGAGTTCGACGCCCGCGCCGGCGCCCTGGCCGCGGACATGCACCGGGCCGGCCTGTCCCACCAGGGAAAAGTAGCGGCCTATCTGCACAATTCGCCTGAATACCTGGAGGCGTACTTCGCCGCTTTCAAGGTGGCCGCAGTGCCGGTGAACGTCAACTACCGCTACGGCGCGGGCGAGCTCACCTACCTGCTCGACAACGCCGACGCCGAGGTGGTCGTCTTCCACGCCCGGTTCGCCCCGGTGCTCGACCAGATCAGGGACCGCCTGCCCCAGGTGCGCCGGTGGTACGTGGTGGCCGACGGGTCACCCGAGCCTGACTGGGCGGTCCCCTACGAGCAGGTGATCGCCGCCCCGGCCGGTTCCACCGACTCGTGGCCGCAGCGATCCGGTGACGACCTGCTGCTGCTCTACACCGGGGGCACCACCGGCATGCCCAAGGGCGTGATGTGGCGCCAGGACGACCTGGTCCGGGTGCTGGGCGGGGGCGGGAACCCGCTGCTCGGCCTGGCGCCGGCGTCGGGGCTGGACGAGCTGGCCAGCCGGGTCGCGGACGGGGTCGGGGTGCTGACGTGCCTGCCGGCCTGCCCGTTGATGCACGGCACCGGCCAGTTCAGCGCTTTCATCGCCATGATGCTGGGCGGCTGCGTGGACACCATCCCCGACGCCCGCTTCGACGCCGACCGCCTGTGGCAGACCGTCGAGCGCGACGGTGTCAACCTCATCGCCATCGTGGGCGACGCCTTCGCCCGGCCCCTCCTCGCCGCCCTCGACGCCTCACCGGGTCGCTACGACACCTCGAGCGTCATGGTCATCAACTCCTCCGGCGTCATGTGGAGCCAGGAGGTCAAGGACGGGCTGCTCAAGCACATGCCGGGGGCGATCCTGTTCGACTCGCTCGGATCGTCGGAGGCGGTGGGTATGGGCGCCAGCATGGCCGGCGGCGGCACCTCCGCGGCCACCGCGGCCTTCTCGTTGGGCGTCGGCGCCCGGGTGGTCGGCCCCGATGACCGGGACGTGGCACCCGGATCCGGCGAGGTCGGGGTGATAGCCCTCCCCGGCTACATCCCGGTCGGCTACTACAAGGACCCGGAGAAGACGGCCCGGACCTTCCGCACCATCGACGGGACCCGCTACACCATCCCCGGGGACTGCGCCACGGTGGATGCCGAGGGAGGGATCCATTTGCTGGGGAGGGGATCCGTTGTGATCAACACCGGCGGGGAGAAGGTCTACCCCGAGGAGGTGGAGGAGGTCATCAAGCGCCTGCCGGGCGTGGCCGACGCCGTGTGCGTCGGGGTCCCCGACGAGCGCTTCGGTGAGCGGGTGTGCGCGCTGGTGGAGTTGCAGCCGGGCGCCTCCATGGGCTCCGACGACGTGGTCGGCGCCGTCCGTGCCGAGCTGGCCGGCTACAAGGTGCCCCGGGCCGTGCATTTCATCGGGTCCATCGGGCGCAGCCCGGCGGGGAAGGTGGACTACCCGGGGCTGAAACGCCAGGCCACGGAGCTGGCCGGGACGTAGGGGGCGGAGGCGGCCGGCGTCTGCCGGCCTGCCGCAGTCAGCCGCGTCGCCGGCGGGGATCGAGCAGCGGCCACGCCGGCGCCGGCGCACCCGCCGCCGGCCCGCCGGCCATCCCCCGGCGGCGCCACGCCAGCCCCGAGAGGGCCTCCAGCACCACCCGGTTGGCCAGGTAGGCCGTGACCTCCGAGCTGTCGTAGGGCGGCGACACCTCTACCACGTCCATCCCGGCGAGCGGCACTTCCATGGCGACGCGCCGGACGGCGTCGAGCAGCTGGCGGGGGGTGAGGCCCCCCGGCTCCGGCGTGCCGGTCCCCGGCGCCGAGCCGGGATCGACCACGTCCACATCGACCGACAGGAACACCGCGTCGCAGTCGTCGACGGCCAGGGCCATGGCCTCGGTCAGGCAGGCGTCGAGGCCCCGCTGCACCACCTCGGTCATCTCGTAGCTGCGCATGCCCTGCCCGGCCATCCAGGCCAGGGTCTCCGGTTCCGGCCAGTACCCGCGCAGCCCGATCTGCAGAAAACGGTCGCCACGCGCCGCCCCCGACTCGATCAGCCGCCGCATCGGGGTGCCGTGGCCGACCAGGGACCCGAACTGGGTGTCGGCGGTGTCGGCGTGGGCGTCGAAGTGGATCACCGACACCCGCCCCCAGCCCA
>JAKAXG010000264.1 GCA_021827225.1 Actinomycetes bacterium
GTCACCCTAACCCGCCATCTGGTGGGCCATGCCATGGCCGAGATAGGGGTGACACCCTCCGACATCGACGACGTCGCCCTGGCGGTCACCGAGGCGGTCGCCAACGTCATAGACCACGCCCGGCACCGCGACGACTACCGGGTGATCTTCGCGGTGGGCGACGAGGTGGCGGAGATCAGGGTCATCGACACCGGGCACGGCTTCGATCACGAGAGCCTGCTCCGCACCTCCCCCGACCTCGACGCCGAGCGGGGCAGGGGCCTGGTCCTCATGCGGGCCCTGGTGGACCAGGCCCGCTTCGCGTCGAGACCGGAGCGGGGCACGATCGTGCACCTCATCAAGAGGCTCCACTTCGACGGCGGGCCGGCCGCCTGGCTCAAGGCCCCCTGACCGGGGGTCGCCGGGCCGGCTGATTGGCCGCCGCCGGAGCGGGTATGTGGGCGGCGCCCGTTACCGACCGCCAACCCAGGAGCAACCGATGCGGCGCCGCTGAAACCGTTGCTGCACCCGCCCGGTCGGGCGGGCAAGCCGATGCGGTGTGCCTGGTGCTGTCTCGGGTTGAGGCGGGAGGCGGGCTGCCGCGCTTCAGCTGCGCCGTGGTGCCCAGGAAAGAGTGCCCATGGCCCTGCAACCCACCCCTGCAATCCGGATAACCGCCGGCGATCCCGCCGCCGACGCCCCCCGGCGCCGGCTCGGCCGCCGTGACTGGGCGGCCCTGGCCGCCTTCGCCCTCGTCGCCGGGGGCGGCACCTACTACGCGAAGTGGCATCCCTACTGGCTCAAGGGCTTCAAGGTGGCGGGCGACCACACTCTCGGCGGGTCGATCGTCTCCGGCAGGTCGGCGGCGGCGCCCTCCGGCTGGCACGCCGCCCTGTCCTTCGCCGCCGCCTACGCCAAGGCCATCTGGGTGGCGCTCGCCGTCGGTCTGCTCATCGCCGCCGCCGTGGAGGAGCTGGTGCCGAGGGACCTGCTGCACCGGGCCGTCCGTGGCCGGCCCCGCTCGGCCGCCGTCCGAGGGATGTCGCTGGCCCTGCCCTCGATGATGTGCACCTGCTGCTCGGCCCCGCCCACGGTGGCCCTGGCCCGCTCCCGGGCGCCGCTGGCCACCACCCTCGGGTACTGGCTGGGCAACCCGGTGCTGAACCCGGCCACCCTGGTCTTCGCCACCCTGGTCCTCGGCTGGAAGTGGGCGGTGCTGCGACTGGCGATCGGTGCGGTACTGGTCTTCGGGGTGGCGGCCGGTGCCCAGCGGGTCTTCGGAGTAGCCGCCGCGGCCCCGGCCGGGATGGCCCCGATCCCGGTTACCACCGGGGGCGGGCTCGACGGCTCCTTCCCCCGGCGCTACCTCGCCACCCTCGGTCGCCTGGCCGCCGGGCTCGTCCCCGAGTACGCCGTCGCCGTCCTCGCCCTCGGGGCGGCCCGGGCGTGGTTGTTCCCTGCCATGTCCCCGGCCACGGGCCACGCCGCCTGGCTGGTGGCCGTGCTCGCCGTCACCGGAACCCTCTTCGTGGTGCCCACCGCGGGGGAGATCCCCATCATCGCCACCCTCGCCGTGTTCGGGTTGGGCCCCGCCGCCGCCGGGGCCCTGCTCATCGCCCTGCCGGCGGTCAGCCTCCCGTCCCTGCTGATGGTGGGCCGCGCCGTGCCGGTGCGGGCGCTGGCCTTCACCGTGGGGGCCGTGGTGGTCGCCGCCGGGGCGGCCGCCGCCGTCGCCGCCGCCGCCGGGCTGGTCCCCTGAGACACGGGCCGGCGAGTCCGGTTCGTCCCGATAGCGTGGGAACCCCCCCACCTTTCCCCCAGGAGGTACGCCATGACCGTCGCCCGCCGTACGCTCGGATCCGGTTCCGCTGCGCTGGAGGTCTCCGCCGAGGGCCTCGGGTGCATGGGTATGTCGGAGTTCTACGGGACCGGCGATGAGCAGGAGTCCATCGCGGTCATCCACGCCGCCCTCGACGCCGGGGTCGACTTCCTTGACACCGCCGACATGTACGGGCCGTTCACCAACGAGAAGCTGGTCGGTCGGGCCATCGCCGGGCGGCGCGACGAGGTGGTGCTGGCCACCAAGTTCGGCAACGAGCGGCGCGAAGACGGGACCAGGGTGGGGGTCAACGGCCGTCCCGAGTACGTGCGCAAGGCCTGTGACGCCAGCCTGGAACGCCTGGGCGTGGAGCACGTGGACCTCTACTACCAGCACCGGGTGGATCCCGACGTGCCCGTGGAGGAGACCTGGGGCGCCATGTCGGAGCTGGTGGCGGCCGGAAAGGTGCGTCGGCTGGGGATCAGCGAGGCGGCCCCCGCCACCATACGCCGGGCCAACGAGGTCCACCCGGTGACCGCGCTGCAGACGGAGTGGTCGTTGTGGTCACGGGATGTGGAGGACAACGGGGTGCTCGCCACCGTCCGGGAGCTCGGCATCGGGTTCGTGGCCTACTCCCCGCTCGGCCGCGGCTTTCTGTCCGGCGCCATCCGCAGCGTCGACGACCTCGATCCCGGCGACTTCCGCCGGCACTCCCCGCGCTTTCAGGGGGAGAACTTCCAGAAGAACCTGGAGCTGGTCAACCGGGTGCGGGAGCTCGCCGCCGACCGGAAGGTGACCCCCAGCCAGCTGGCGCTGGCGTGGGTCCTGGCCCAGGGCGACGACGTGGTTCCCATCCCGGGCACCAAGCGTCGCCGCTACCTCGAGGAGAATGTCGCCGCCGCCGGTATCCACCTGAGCGGCGACGACATGCGGGCCCTGGACGAGGCCGCCCCCGCCGGCTCCGCCGCCGGCGACCGCTACGCCGACATGTCCACAGTCCACCGCTAGGCCGCGGCGCCCGGCGCGGTCGCGGCCTCGTGACCGAGGATCCTGGTGGTGCCCCTTCGGACAGGACCACTGACAGGGCGTCGGTTCCGGGGCGTACGGTGACGCCATGCCCGCGGAGGGGCCGGCCCGGCGAGTAGCTGTGTGGCGCCCGCCCGGCGCGGGGCGGCTCCGGTGAGCGGCCAGCCCTTCGGGCGGTCAGCGGAGCTGGACGAGCTCCGAGCCGTCCTGCTGGGCGCCACCGGCCGGTCGGTCGTGGTGGAGGGCCCGCCGGGGATCGGCAAGACCACCCTGTGGCGGGTGCTCGTAGACGCCGGCAGGGAAATGGGATGGCCGGTGCTCGCCGCCCGGTGCACCGAGGCCGACGCCGACCTGCCATTCGCCTCCCTCGCCGAGCTGGTGGAGCCGGTGCTGGCCCGGGTCGCGGCGAGGCTGCCGGCTCCCCGGTCCCGGAACCTGCGGGTGGCGCTGCGCCTCGAAGAGCCGGCCGGCCGGCCCCCCGACCGCCTGGGTCTCGGGCTGGCGGTCGTATCGGCCCTGGAGGCCCTCTCCTCGGGGGCCGCGCCGGAGGCGCCGGTGATGGTGGCGGTGGACGACCTGCACTGGATGGACCGGGAGTCGCTGGGCGCCGTCCGCTTCGCCGTCAGGCGGGCCGACCGCAGCCCGTTCCGCTTCTTGTTCACCTGCCGCACGGGCGACACTCCAACGGCCGCCGAACTGGTCGGGGAGGTGCGGGCCCTGTCGGAGGTGGTACCGCTGGGCCCGCTGCCGGCGGACGCCCTCTACGCCCTGATCGTGGCCCGGCTGGGCGGGTCGGTGTCCGGACCGGCGCTGGCGGAGATCGAACGCAACTCCGGCGGCAACCCCCTTTACGCCCTGGAGCTGGCGCGGGCGGTGCGCGACCAGGGGGTGAGGCTGTTCTCCGGCGAGCCCGCTCCTCTGCCCGATTCGCTGCGGTCCGCGGTGGTGGCCCGGATGGAGCGGTTGACCGCACCCGTGCGGCGCACCCTGGCGTTTGCGGCCGTGCTGGCTTCGCCCACCGCCGGGATGGTCGGCCGGCTGGTGGCCCAGGAGGGCGGCCTGGACGACGTCATGGCGGTCGCCGAGCGGGAGGGCGTCGCCGTCCTGCGGGACGAGCGCATAGTGTTCTCCCACCCGCTGATGCGGTCGGGCATCCTGGCCCTGCTGGGTCCGGCCGAGAGACGCCGGGTGCACCGGGCGGTGGCCGAGGCGCTTCCCGCCGGCGAGGAGCGGGCGTTTCACCTGGCCCGGGCGACGGACGGGCCGGACGAGTCCGTGGCCGGCGAGTTGGAGCGCGCCGCCCGCCAGGCGGGCGGGCGCGGCGCCCTGGCGGCGGCCGCCGACCTGGCTGAACTGGCCCGCCGGTTCAGCACCGGCGAACCCGGCGGGGTGCTGCGCCGGGCGCTGATGGCCATGGACTTCGCCATCCTGACCGGTGACAACGACCGGGTGCGGCGGCTGGTGGCTGACGCTCTGGCGGAGGATCACCACGGCCCCGAGCTGGCTGAGATCCTGCTGAGAGCGGCGGCTGTGGAGCCCACCATCGACGGCCAGGGCGATCAGCTGGCAACCGCGCTGGGGCTGGCCGGGAGCGACAGCCATCTGCGGGCCCGGATCCGGCAGAAGATGGTGGTGGTGTCGTTCATCGGCGGCTGCTGGGCGGCCGCCCTCGACGACGCCCGCCGGGCCGTGCACGACGCGTTGCGCTCCGAAGACCCCGATCTCATAGTCCGGGCTGGCGGCACCCTGGTGGCCATGGAGATGGCGGCGGGCCGTCTGCCGCCGCCGGAGCTGCTGGATCGGGCTCTGGCGCTGGAGGACCGGGCGGTCGGCTGCGAGTCCTACCACCTGCCGAGCTTCTGGGTGGGTGCCCACCACTTCCTGAGGGGCGAGCTCGACGCCGCCCGCCCGCTCATGGAGGCAGCGCTGCACAGAGCCCGCCGGCTGGACGATCCCGCCGGGATACTGCTGCACCTGGCCGAACTGGAAGTGCGGGCCGGCAGGTTCGAGGCCGCCCACCACCGGGCGGCGGAGTGCCTCCGCCTCATGCAGCAGGCCGAAGACGCCCAGATCGGGTCGGGGCTGTACGCGGTGGCCCTGGTCGAGGCCCACCGCGGAGATGTGGCCAGCGCCCGTCGCCACGCCGAGGAGGGGCTGGCCTGCAGCGAGGCGATCCACGACGCGGTGTTCACCGCCCAGAACCGTCAGGTCCTGGCCTTCGTGGCTCTCTCCGCCGGCGAGCCGGAAGAAACCCTGCGCCATGCCGACACCCTTCCGGCCCTTTTCGCCGGTCTCGGGGTGGGCGACCCGGGCCTTACTCCCGCCTACCAGGACGCCGTGGAAGCGGCGGTGATGCTGGGCCGGGGGGACGACGCCCGCCGGTTCGCCGCCGCCCTGGCGGCCCTATCCGAGCCTCTCCGCCATCCCCTCGGCTCGGCCGCCTCCGCCCGCTGCGCGGCTCTGCTCGCAGCGGCCGAGGGGAACTGGGCCGAGGCCCTCGAAAGGGCCGGGGAGGCGGTCCGGCGCTACCGGGACCTGCCGGTGCCGTTCGAGCTGGGACGCGCCCTGCTGACCGCCGGGCTGGTGATCAGAAGGGCCCACGGGAAGCGCCCGGCCCGGGAGGCCCTGCAGGAGAGCGTCGAGCTGTTCGACCGGCTCGGATCGCCGCTGTGGGCCGATCGGGCCCGGCAGGAGTTGACCCGGGTGGGTGGCCGGCCCGCGTCGCCGCTGGCCCTCACGGCCACCGAGTTGCAGGTGGCGGAGCTGGTCGTCGCCGGTCTCAGCAACCAGCAGGTCGCCGACAGCCTGTTCATATCGCCCAGCACGGTGGAGGCCAACCTCACCCGTGTGTACCGCAAGCTGGGCGTGCGTTCCCGGACCCAGCTGCCGTCCGCCCTCCGGCGCGGGGAGCGCGGCGGGCAAACGTAGGGGATCCCCCGATTCCGGGAGGTGCCTGCCCTTTTACCCTCCGAGTATCAGCAACCGCTGATGTACAGGAGGGGAACAGATGAACAAGCTACGTGGCGTCGTCGCCTTCGTAACCGGGCTCGCGCTCTGCGGTCTGGGCTCGCTGCTGGTCGTCCCGGCGGTCTACGCCGCCACCGTGGCGCCGGCTGGTGGGTCCCCGGGCGCTCCCGCCACCGTATCCTGGTCGGGCGGGGGCATGGCCGGTTGGGAGATCGCCGTGATCGTCGTCGCCGCCGCTTCGGTGGTGGCGCTGGCCGTGGCCGGCCTGGCCAGACTGCGGCTCCGCTCCGGGGTGCGTCCCGCCGTCCAGTGAGGCCGAGCGACCGGCCGGCGGTGCCGAGCCGCCGGTCGGGTCGCCGTCACGCTCAGGAGTTGGAGATGCTCACAGCCTCGCAGTACCGTCCGCAGGACCCGGTCGAAAGCCTTTCCCGGGTGCAGCGACGCTCCTGGCGGCGGGTCGCCGAGCGGATCACCACCGACCACCGGCGGGAGAGCACCGCCGTCCTGCGCCGGTTGGCCGGCCAGCCGGTGCTGCCCCCGCCCCGGGCCTACGGGACCCGGCGCCGCCCGGCTGAAGCCGCCCGGCAGTCACCGACACAGCGGCCTCGGGCCGCGGCCAGGCAGCCTCGCCGTGGTCCGACC
>JAKAXG010000265.1 GCA_021827225.1 Actinomycetes bacterium
AGCGGCCGCCCTCCGCGGCCGCCGCCCGGCTGGCCCGGCTGCCGCGGCCGAGGCGGTCGTCGATCCGGTCCAAGACGGTGGCCCGGGCCTTGCCGGCCAGCTCCCGGTCCCTCACCTCCTGCAGCTCGTCCGGTTCGAGCTGGCTGAGCAGCGGCAGGATCTCCGAGACCCGCAGGTCGTCGTAGTCCTCGATCGGGAAGACGATCTCGTCGCCCCAGTCCGCCCACTCCTCGTCCTCGTCCCCGTCGGCGTCGCTTGCGGCCTCCGGCGTCCGGCCGGCGCCCACCACCGGTTGCGACGCCGTCTCCTCGTCGGGGCCCCACTCACCGGCGTCGCCGTCGGCCGGCTCCTCCCCGGCCACAGCGCGTCGGGCTCGGCGCGACTCCGCGGGCCCGACGGGAGGCGGCTCCGGCTCGCTCCCCGCCCTCCGCCCGGTCGCGCCGGCCGGCCGGCCGGGGGCGGGCCGCGCACCTGAGCTCCGGGGTTTGTCCCTGCCCCGGGCCCCGGTCGCCTTGCCGGCGACCCCCGGGGCGGCCACACCGGCGCCGGCCAGCAGGGCCGAGCGGCGGCGGGCCAGCCTGGCGAAGACGAACAGGGCCAGGGCCGCCACCCCGGCGCAGAGCATCGAGAGGTAGATGAAGCCCAGCGCGTCCCGCACGAACCCCAGAACCAGAAGCACCGCGCTGGCCACCACCAGCACCAGCGTCATGAGCAGGAGCACCAGATCACCCTCCGAGGACGGTAGAACGACCTTCGAACCCTAGCTGCCGTGACCCGCAACGCGCGATAGCGCCGGGGCCGCCCGGCGCCGGCAGCGCCCGGCCGGTCAGCGCCGGCGCCGGAGCCGGCCGCCGATGCGGTGGTCGTCCTCGTAGTCGTCGTTGTCGTCGAAGAAGTCGTCCAGGGCCTGCTCGTCACCGACCGTGGGGCGGGCCTCGGCCTCAGCCCGGGCCGGCCCTTCGGACGGGCCGGCGGCGGGGATGATGTGGGTCCGGTCCTCCTGCGGAGGCGACCACCCTGCGGTCTCGGGCCCGCCGGCGGCTTCTCCCGGACGGCTCTCGACGTCCGGCCGGCTGTCCGCGGTTCCGGCCGGCCGCTGGTCGGCGGGGCGGTTCTCGGCGGCCGGGCGGCTGTCGCTGACCCCCACGGGCGGGCCGTTGCGCCGGGGGGCGCCCTCCACCGGCCTGGTGGACGGAGCGGGCCACAGCACACCGGCGCGCTCCACCGCGGCCAGGGCCTCGTTGAGCGACGCCTGGAGGTGGGCCTTGTGCTCGTCCAGCCAGCGCTGCAGCGTCTCCACGTCCTGCTGGGCCTGGGACCGGCTGGCCTCCAGGCGCCCCAGCTCGGCCTTGCACTCGGCGATCGTGTCCTCGAGGGTGCGCCGGCCCCTCTCCTCCGCCTCGGCCAGGATCGACTGGGCCTGCTGCTCCGCCGAGGCCAGGATGCGGGCCGCCTGCTCCCGGGCCTCCTGCACGGCCAGGTCGGCGGTCCGCTGGGCCAGGACCAGGGTCTTGCGCAGGGTGTCGTCCGCCCCGCCCGCCTCCGAAGCGGCCGCCTCGGCCCGCTGCGCCCGCTCCACCGCCTGGCGGAGCCGGTCCTGGAGCACCTCGATCCCGGCTGCGACCTGCTCGAGGAAGTGGTCGACGTCCTCGGGGTGGTATCCGCGCATCTTCTCGCGGAACTCGACTTCTCGCAGCGTCTTGGGGCTGACCTCCATGGAGCGCATGCTACTTCGCACCGGCGCGCCGCATTAGGGATGGGCCCCCGGAGCGACCACGCAGGGCGGCTGTCAGATGGGCAGGCGTCCGAGGACGTTCTGCACGAACAGCTGCACCACGATGAGAGCCACCAGGAACGAGATGTCCAGCATCCCGATGGGGGGGATGAACCGGCGGAACAGCCCCAGCACCGGCTCGGTGAGCACGAACACCACCCGGCGGACCGGGTTGAGCGGGGAGTTGTAGCTGTAGGGGAACCAGCTGAAGATGGCCCGTGCGAAGAGGATCAGTACGTAGATCTCCCCCAGATCGAACAGCGGGTTACCGGCACGAAAGGAGAAGAACACGGGCGGGCGGTCGCTCGGTCAGGAGCGGTAGTTGCGCTCGTGGAGGCGGCGCCGCTCCTCAGCGGATACCTCCACGTTGGAGGGGGTGAGGAGGAACACCTGATCGGCGACCTTGTCCATGCTCCCGGACAGGGCGTAGGTCACGCCGCTGCAGAAATCGATCATCCGCCGTGACAACTCCCGGTCGTTGGCCTGGAGGTTGACGATGACCGGCTGACCGTTCTTGAACCGGTCACCGATCTCCTGGGCGTCGGCGAAGCGCGACGGGGCGACCACGTGCACCTTGGCCCCGTGGACCGGTGTGATGGGCCGCACGACGGTGGGCCGGGGGGTGACGGTGACGCCGTTGCTGGGTTCCTGCGCCTCCCGCGCCACCGGCCGCACCGCGGACACCGCCGGCTCCGGCTCGCTGTACCGGCGCGCCGGGGTGGCGGCGGGGGCGGGCTCCTCGTAGTCGTAGTCCTCGAACTCGTCGTCTGTGAGTCCCAAGTAGACCATTGCCTTCCTCAACATCCCTGAAGCCATAAGTCGCCTCCCGTTGCCGAAGCCTATCGTTGCACTGCCGGGCGCTTGGGTCGGGGACCGAAGAGCACCCGACCCAGACGCAGGGTGGTCGCACCCTCCGCCACCGCCATTTCGAAGTCCTCGCTCATACCCATCGACAGCTCCCTCAGACCGAGCTCGCCCGCTTTGCGGGCCAGCCAGCGGAAGCTGCTCCGGGCCGCCTCGGTGTCGCCCGCGGGGGCCACAGCCATCAGGCCGCTCAGATCGACAGGTAGGTCCCGGACCTGTTCCACCAGGTCGGCGACGCCGTCGGGCGGGCAGCCCGGCCGGGCCGGATCGCCGACCACGTTCACCTGGATCATCACCTCGGCGCCCGGGGCGTGGGCGGCCACCGCCCGGGCGGCGGCCGGCCGGTCGATGGCGTGCCAGGTGGAGACCACCGGCGCCAGGCGCCCGACCTTGTTGCGCTGCACCGGACCGAGGAAATGCCAGGACGTGCCCTGCGGGGCGTCAGCCGCCTTGGCCAGCAGTTCCTGGGCGTAGTTCTCGCCCAGGTCGACCAGTCCGGCGGCGCGCGCCGCGCTCACCGCGTCAGACCCGAAACCCTTGGTCACGGCCACGATGCGGATCCGCTCGGGATCGCCGCCGTGGCGCTGCACCCGGCGGCGGACGTCCTCGAGACGCTCGGCCACCGCCTCGGTGCTGAACGTCGGTTCCCCGTCAAGCTCCATCTTCACGGCAGTTTCCCCGCCAGACGATCGTCGCCTGGCGGCGGCTGCTGCGGCCGGTGCGCCACGACCACAGGCCGTCCGTGCACCCGGTGCAGACACCGGACTCGCCGACCAGAGTCGCCCCGGCGTTGTGCAGGGCGGCCCTCACGCCGGCCGGCAGATCGAGTGCCGGGGCGCCGGAGCGGTCGGTCCCGCGGACCCTGGGGCCCAGGCGCGACTCCAGTGCGACCAGGTCGTCCTCCCCGAAGGTGTAGCAGCACGGGTGGATGCACGGGCCGATCACGGCCTCGATGCGGGTGGCGCCCAGGCGTCTCATCGACTGGATCGTCGCCTCCACCACCCCGGCCCGTAGGCCCTTCCAGCCGGCGTGGGCGACCCCGATGACGCCCTCCGGGCTGGCCAGAGCCACCGGCGCGCAGTCCGCGGTCAGCACGGCCAGCGCGGCGCCGGCCGAGGCGGTGACGGCGGCGTCGGCCGCCTCGCCCCGGCCGTCGCCGGGCCGGTCGACGGTCACCACCCGGGCGCCGTGCACCTGGCGCAGGAGCGTCCAGGGCAGGTCCACCACGGCCCGCCTTCTCTTCTCGACGAGGGGGCCGCCGCCGGCCAGGTCCCCCGACTCCCAGCCGGTGCTGAGGGCGCGGGCGCCGCCGGCCAGGGTCCACTCGGCGGGGAAGGTCCCGGTGCCCGCCATGGCCTCGTGCCCGGTCAGGGGGGCCCTACTTGAGGAAGTCGGGGACATCGAAGTCGTCTCCGACCAGGCCCAGGTCGCCGTCCTCGCGCAGTTCCCGCTCGGTCTCGAGCAGGCCGATGCCGCCGGCCACCGGGCGCTCCTGCTCCTCAGGGTTGTCCCAGCGGTCGAACCCGGCGGCGATGACGGTGACGCGCACCTCGTCGCCCATGGAGTCGTCTATCACCTGGCCGAAGATGATGTTGGCGTCGGGATGGGCCACGCCGTGGATGATCTCGGCGGCCTCGTTGACCTCGAACAGCCCCAGGTCGCTACCGCCGGCGATGTTCAACAGGATGCCCCGGGCCCCCTCGATGGACGCCTCGAGCAACGGCGAGGTGATGGCCAGCTTGGCGGCGGTCACCGCCCGGTTGTCGCCCGACGCGGTGCCGATGCCCATGATGGCGGTGCCGGCGTTGCTCATGATCATCTTCACGTCGGCGAAGTCGGTGTTGATGAGGCCCGGCGTGGTGATCAGGTCGGTTATGCCCTGGACGCCCTGGAGCAGCACCTCGTCGGCCATCTTGAAGGCGTTGACCATCGAGGTCTTGTCGTTCGACACGGTGAGCAGCCGGTCGTTCGGGATGACGATGAGGGTGTCCACCTTCTCCTTCAGCCGCTGGATGCCGGCCTCGGCCTGCACCGAGCGCCGCCGGCCCTCGAAGCCGAACGGCCGGGTGACCACACCGATGGTGAGGGCGCCGAGCGACTTGGCGATCTCGGCCACGACCGGGGCGCCGCCGGTCCCGGTCCCGCCGCCCTTGCCGGCGGTGATGAAGACCATGTCGGCCCCCTTGAGGACCTCCTCGATCTCCTCGCGGTGCTCCTCCGCAGCCGCCCGGCCGACCTCCGGGTCGCTGCCGGCCCCCAGGCCGCGGGTGAGCTGGCGGCCGATGTCCAACTTGACGTCGGCGTCGCTCATGAGCAGCGCCTGGGCGTCGGTGTTGACGGCGATGAACTCGACGCCTTTCAGACCGGCGTCGATCATGCGGTTGACCGCGTTGACCCCACCGCCACCGATACCGACGACTTTGATAACGGCGATGTAGTTCTGGGCGGCACCAGCCATCAGGACCCTCCCGGGCGAAACGGCACCCGCACGACGGAGCACAGGTGTCTACGAGTGTTGATCAATTGAGCGTGCCACGCCGGGTGGGGCGGGCGGCGGATACCCGGACCCTTCCCTGCTGCCAGGGCCTGCTGTGTCGCGATCTGCGAGATCCGGATACATGACTCTTGACTTCAGGTTGAGACTGTGTCAACCTTCGGCGTGGGTTGAGACAGTACCCCCGGGCCGCCGCGCCGTCAAGGCCCCCGGGCGGCCACGGCCCTTTCGGCCGGTCGGTCAGCCCCTCCCCGACGCCGCGGCCGGCGGCGTCGCGGTCGCCGAACCGCCGGCCGCGGTGGCGGTCCCCGTCCCCGAGGTGGCGCTCCCCGTCGCCGGGGTGGCGGTACCCGTCGCCGGGGTGGCGGTGCCCGTCGGGGCGCCCGACTGCGCCCCGGTGGCCCCGGTCGCCGTCACCGCCGCCGGGCGGCTGGGAACGCTGAGGTCGATCGACGAGACCCCCGACAGGGGCGCCTGGGCGACGAGCGTCTCCAAGGCGGTGACCTTGGCCGCCAGCTGGGAACCGTCGCCCAGGGTCATCGCCACGGTGCCGACCGGCAGGCGGGGCGGGGCCATCACCAGCGACAACCCCGACCCGGAAGCGATGGAGACCGACTGAACGGCCGAGCGCAGGCCGGCCGGCAGGGCCTGCAGCACCGACAGGGCGGCCGCCGCCGCCCGGGGCACGTCGGGCGCGTCGGAGGCGGCGTTCATGTCCACCAGGGCGGCCGACCCCGATCCGGGGACGGCGGCCGGGCCGGGCGAGCCAGGGATCCACCCGCCGGCGGCCGGAACCGGCCCCACCCCCTGGATCACCGGCAGGCCGGTGACGCGCGGCCCCGGCGCCCCGAGGACCCGGCCGGTCTCGTCCACCTCCACATAGGCGCCGGCCCCGGCGCCGCCGGCAACCGGCACCTGGGCCAGGGGAACCCGCTCGGCCACCGTCACCGTGACCGTGGCCGGCCAGTGCTTGGCCACCCGGGCCGCCCCGAGCAGCGGGTCGGCGTCCAGCCGGCGGGCCACCGACGCCGGGTTCACGTCCACCAGGAGGGGATGGTGGAGCAGGCCGCCCTCGGCCTCTATGCGGGCCACGCTCACCGCCGAGCCCCCGGTGGCGGTCACCCGGATGTGGCGCAGGGCGAACAGCGGCGTGTAGAGCGAGCCGACACCCAGGCCGACCACGGTGGCCACCGACGCCACCACCAGCAGGATCCGCAGCCGCCGGCGGCCCTCCTCGCGACGGGCCTCCACCCACCGCCGGGCGATACGGGGATCGATTCTGGGGCTATCTCCGGCCG
>JAKAXG010000266.1 GCA_021827225.1 Actinomycetes bacterium
TCGGGCCCGCCCATCATCCACACCTCGGAGACCACATGGTGGCCGAGCCCCTCGGCCATCAGCTCCGGGAAGGCCCACGGGTTGCGGGCGTCGGGGTACACGGCGCACAGGGCCGCCTCGCCGGCGGCCATGTGATCGGGGTGGCTGGCGAAGATGCGCTCGTAGTTGCGCTCGGGGGACTGGCACACCACCCGGTCCGGCCTCACCTGGCGGATGACCCGGGCCAGGTCCCGGCGCAGGTCCATGGTCACCTCCAACCGCCCGTCCGGGTAGCCGAGGAACACCAGGTCACTGACCCCGAGCGCGGCGGCCGCCGCGGTCTGTTCGGCCCGGCGGATGGCCGGGATCTGCTCACGGGGCACCGCCTCGTCGAAGCCTCCGGCGTCACCGTCGGTGACGATGCAGTAGGCGACCTCCGAGCCGGCCGACGTCCAGGCGGCGACCGAGCCGCCGGCCCCGAAGTCGACGTCGTCGGGATGGGCGGTGATGACCAGGATGCGGGGGGCGCTCATGGGTCCGGAAGCTACCCGGAGCGGGCGTCTATTGTGGACTGCGCCGGGCTGACCAGATGGGAAGGGCTTGAAGGCCCCAGCCTGGAGGACCCCGCTTCAGCGCGCCCGGTCCTCCCCTTTTTCCCAGGAAAAATCTAGGAGCCACATGGCAGACACCACCACCTCTGTTCCCCCCTACCGCGTAGCGGACATCTCTCTTGCCGACTTCGGCCGCCGGGAGATCAACCTGGCCGAGGTGGAGATGCCCGGCCTCATGTCCCTGCGCAGGGAGTACGCCGGCGAGAAGCCCCTGGCGGGGGCCCGCATCACCGGCTCGCTGCACATGACCGTGCAGACGGCGGTGCTGATCGAGACCCTCGTGGCCCTCGGTGCCGAGGTCCGCTGGGCCTCGTGCAACATCTTCTCGACGCAGGACCACGCCGCCGCGGCCATCGCCGCCGCCGGCATCCCCGTCTACGCGTGGAAGGGCGAGACCCTCGAGGAGTACTGGTGGTGCACCGAGACGGCGCTGCGCTGGCCCGACGGGCAGGGGCCGAACATGATCCTCGACGACGGCGGCGACGCCACCCTGCTGGTCCACCTGGGGGCCGAGTGCGAGCGCGACGGCAAGGTGCCCGAACTGGGGACCGACGACTCCGAGGAGTACGGGATCATCCTGGCCACGCTGAACCGGACGCTGCGCGAGGACGGCAAGCTGTGGACCGGCATCGCCGAGGGCATCAGGGGCGTCACCGAGGAGACCACCACCGGGGTGCACCGGCTGTACCAGCGCCACGAGCGGGGTGAGCTGCGCTTCCCGGCCATCAACGTGAACGACTCGGTCACCAAGTCGAAGTTCGACAACCTCTACGGCTGCCGCCACTCCCTCGTCGACGGCATCTTCCGCGCGACCGACGTCATGATCGCCGGCAAGGTCGCCGTCGTGTTCGGTTACGGCGACGTGGGCAAGGGCTGCGCCCAGTCACTCCGCGGCCAGGGGGCACGGGTCATCATCACCGAGATCGACCCCATCTGCGCCCTGCAGGCCGCCATGGAGGGATATCAGGTCCTGACCCTCGACGACGTGGTGGAAACGGCCGACATATTCGTCACCGCCACCGGCAACAGGGACATCGTCACCGCCGATCACATGGCGAAGATGAAGCACAACGCCATCGTCTGCAACATCGGCCACTTCGACAACGAGATCGACATGGCCGGCCTGGCCCGGATCCCGGGGATCACGAGGACCCAGATCAAGCCCCAGGTCGACTCCTGGGACTTCCCGGCTGGTCCAGGAAGACCAGGCGGCCACTCGGTGATCGTGCTGGCCGAGGGCCGGCTGGTCAACCTGGGCTGCGCCACGGGCCATCCGAGTTTCGTGATGTCGTCGTCGTTCACCAACCAGGTGCTGGCCCAGATCGAGCTGTTCACCCGCACTGAGCACTACCCGGTGGGCGTGTACGTGCTCCCCCGCCACCTGGACGAGAAGGTCGCCCGCCTGCACCTGGAGAAGCTGGGCGTGAAGCTCTCGCAGCTGAGCGAGCGCCAGGCCTCCTATCTGGGCGTTCCTCTCGAGGGCCCGTACAAGCCGGACCACTACCGGTACTGAGGGGCGCGACGGTGGGCCGGGCGGGCGGGCCGCCGGGAGGCCGCGTCGGCGCCTACCCGGGCTCGTTCGACCCGCCCACCGTCGCCCACCTGGCCGTGGCCGAGGCCGCCTGGCGCCAGGCCGGGCTGGCCCGGGTGGACCTGGTCGTGTCCCGGCGGCCGCTCGGCAAGGCGCCGGCCGTTCCGTCCCTCGCCGACCGCCTGGCGGTGCTGTCCGAGGTGGCCGCGGCCCGGCCGTGGCTCGGGGTGGAGGTGACCGACCGGCGGCTGATAGCCGAGGTGGCCGCCGGCTACGACGCGGTGATCATCGGGCTGGACAAGTGGCACCAGATCATCGACCCGGCCTGGTACGGCGGCTCGGAGCAGGCCCGCGATGACGCCGTCGCCTCGCTTCCCCCGGTGCTGCTGGCCCTGCGGGCCGGCTCGCCGGCCCCAACGGCGCTGCCCCCCTCGGTGCGGCTGCTCGAGGTCCACCGGGACCACCTGCCGGTCTCGTCGACCCTCGCCCGGGCCGGCCGGGTGGAGTGGATGCTCCCCGAGGCGGCCCGCTTCGACGCCGAGACCGGGGCGTGGAGCCAGCCCGGCCGGTACCGGCCGGTTCGGCCGGAAGCGCCGGGCTGTCAGGACTGCCGGGACCGGAGCGGCGGCTCAGGCTAGCCTCTCGCCGATGCCCAGCCATACCCCCTTCAGTCAGGAGTGACACCCATCTACGCGGCCGGGGGCCTGCTGGTGCTGGCGCAGATCCTCGGGATCTATGCGCTGGTTACCCGCAAGGCCGACTTCGTGTTCGCGATCCTGATGGTGGTCCTGCTGGCGTCGGCCGTCGTGCTGGGCGGCTACGGGGTGTACGCCAAGATCCACTGAGCGCGCTCAGGTTGGCGGGCGGGCCACCGCCGCGGTCCGGGCCCCCGCCAGCCGCACCAGGTCGGCGGGCGCCAGCTCGAGTTCGAGGCCTCGCCGCCCGGCGCTGACGAACACGGTCGGCCACCGCTCGGCGCTGGAGTCGACGACCGTGGTCAGCTTCCGCTTCTGACCGACCGGGCTGATCCCGCCCAGCACGTAGCCGGTGAGCCGCTCCGCTTCGCCCGGGTGGGCCATGACGGCCCGCCGTCCCCCCAGAGCGGCGGCCAGGGCTTTCAGGTCCAGCTCCCCCGACACCGGGACCACGGCCACCGCGGGCCGGTCATCGACCAGGGTTACCAGGGTCTTGAACACCCGGTCGGGGTCCACCTCGAGGGCGTCGGCCGCCTCCGCACCGTAGGACGGGGCGTCGGGATCGTGGTCGTAGCGGTGCACCTGGAACTCCACCCCGGCGCGCGCCGCCAGCGTCACCGCCGGCGTGGGACCCGATGCCGGGCTCACCGTCGGCCGCGCCGCCCGCAGAGGCGGATCAGCACCCCTTGAACGCCGGCGGCCGGCGCTCCAGGCTGGCCCGGGTCCCCTCGGCGAAGTCCTCGGTGCTGCGCAGCCGCACCTGCTCGGCGTCCTCCCGCTCGGTGATGCGGGCCACCTCGTCGGCCAGGTGGCCGCGCATGGTCTGGCGGATGGAGCGCACCGCCAGCGGGGCGGAGCCGGCGATCTCGGCGGCCAGGGCCCGGGCTTCGGCGCGGAGCGAGCCGAGGTCCGCCAGCCGGTCGCACAGCCCGCGGGCCAGGGCCTCCTCCCCCGGGATGCGCCGCCCGGTGTAGAGCATCTCGAGGGCGAACTGCTGGCCGACGATCGGCGGCAGGGTCGCGCTGAGGCCGAAGCCCTGGTGGAAGCCCAGCCGGGCGAAGTTGGCGGCGAAGCGGGCCTCGGGCGCGGCGACCCGGAAGTCGGCCGAGCAGGCCACCCCGAGGCCCCCGCCGATGGCCGCCCCCTGCACCGCCGCCACCACCGGCAGCGGGGCCCGGAACAGCCGCACCGCCTCCCGGTAGAGGCTGGCCGCGCCCTCCTCGGGGAGGGAATCGGCGTCGCTCTCGTTGTGGAAGTCGGCGCCGGCGCAGAAGTGCTTGCCCTCCGAGCACACCACGATGGCCCGGCACGTCCCGGCGGCCAGGTCCTCGTACGCGTCGGCCAGGTTGCGGATCAGGGACGCGTCGAAGAAGTTGTTCGGTGGGCGACGGATCTCAACCTCGGCGACGTGGTCGTCGCCCAACTCCACGCTGACGTCACCAAACCGCTGGGCCACTTCGATCCTCCCGTATCCGGCCGCCTGGGGCGCAGGCTGAGATGGCGAACCTAGCCGGTGACGAGCCCGCCCGGCTCCGCCCCGGTCAGCGCCGGAGGCTGATCAGCCGGTGGGCGGCCTCGTCGAGAACCTCCGGACGCTTGCAGAAAGCGAAGCGCACAAGCGGTGTCGGGGCGAGCGGGTCGGAGTAGAACGCGGCCGCCGGTACGGCCACCACCCCGCAGCGGGCCGGCATTTCGCGGCACAGCTGGGCCCCGTCCAGGTACCCGAGCGGCCCGGTGTCGACCACGACGAAATAGGTGGCGGCCGGCACGTGCACCGCGAATCCGGCGGCCACCAGGCCGGCGCACAGCCGGTCCCTCCGCTCCCGGAGCGACCACGCGGCCGAGGCGAAGAAGGAGTCCGGGAGCCGCAGGCCCACCGCCACCGCCGGTTGGAAGGGGGCCCCGCTCACGTAGGTGAGGAACTGCTTCACCGTGCGCACCGCCGCCACCAGCGGGGCCGGGCCGGTCACCCAGCCGATCTTCCAGCCGGTGAAGGAGAAGGTCTTCCCGGCGCTGGAGACGGTCAGGGTCCGCTCCGCCATCCCGGGCCGGGAGGCCAGGGGTACGTGCTGGCCGTCGAAGACCAGGTGCTCGTAGACCTCGTCGGTCACGGCGATCAGGTCGTTGTCCACGCAGACGCGGGCCACGGCGTCGAGTTCCTCGGTGGAGAACACCTTGCCGGTCGGGTTGTGCGGCGTGTTGAGCAGCACGACCCGGGTGCGGGGGGTGACGGCGGCGGCCAGTTGCGCCGGGTCGAAGGACCATTCCGGGGGTTGGAGGGGCACCGCCCGGCGATGGGCCCCGGCCATGGCTATGGCCGCCGTGTAGGAGTCGTAGAAGGGTTCGAAGGTGAGCACCTCGTCGCCGGTCTCGCACAGGGCCAGCACCGCGGCGGTGATGGCCTCTGTCGCCCCGGCGGTCACCAGCACCTCCCGGTCCGGGTCGGCCTCCAGGCCGTAGAACCGCTTCTGGTGCTCGGCGACGGCCAGGCGCAGGTCCGCGATCCCGGGGCCGGGTGGGTACTGGTTGGCCCCCCGCCTGATGGCCTCGACCGCCGCCTCGGCCACCTCCGCCGGCCCGTCGGTGTCGGGGAACCCCTGACCGAGGTTGATCGACCCCGTGGCCTCGGCCAGGGCCGACATTTCGGCGAACACGGTGGTGCCGAGCCCCTGGAGCCGGGCCGCCAGGTACGGCTGACGTCGGTTCACCCACCTGGCTTACCGACTTGCCGGGCCGCGGGCAAGTTGACCACTCTCCGTGGCGAAGGATCCCTCTCCGCTTTCGTGACCCGGAGCCGATCGGCTAACGTCCCCGCCCGTCTTGTTGCACCTCGCCAAGCTTGTGCGAGCCGGAGCCCCGACCGGGACGGTCGGAAGCGGTCTCGCTAAGCGGACGATGGTCGGCCTGAGCGTCGCCGTTGTCTCGTTCGGCGCGTCCCTGTGGCCGGTGACCACCGCCGCCCAAGCCGACCAGATCGGCAGCGCTAAAGCCCAGATCAGCGCCCTGCAGGCCCAGGTGATGGCCAGCGCCAGCCGCATCCGCCAGCTCACCCTGTCCTATCAGGAGGCCAACACCCGGGCCGGGGCCCTGGCCCAGCAGGTTGCAGCCGACCGGGCCCAGCTCGCCCAGCTGGAGGGCCGGGTGCGCGCCACCCGGGATCTTCTGCGCCAGGAGGCCATCCTCGGCTACACCGGCGCATCGGTTGACCCCAGCGTGGGGGGCAACCCCCAGAGCGCGGTCAACAACCCGGCTATCAGGGCGGAGTACCTCCAGGTCGCCTCGGGCGACATCTCCAACACGGTGGACCGGTACCGCACCCAGGCAGCCCAGCTGGCCACCGCCGAGTCCCAGCTCGCCGGCGAGGAGAAGGCGGCGAGCGACGCCGCGGCGGCCACCGACTCGGCCCGCCAGCAGGCCCTTTCCCAGGCGGCGTCGGTGCAGGGCCAGCTCCAGCAGGTACAGGCTCGCCTGACCCAGCTTCTCGCGGCCCAGGCCGCGGCCGCAGCCCGGGCGGCTGCCGCCGCCGCGGCCCAGGCCGCGGCCCGCCAGGCCCCGCCCCCCCCCCCCGCCACCC
>JAKAXG010000267.1 GCA_021827225.1 Actinomycetes bacterium
GCAGGTTGCGGTCCATCCACTCCGGCCGGACTCTGCGGAGAAGTCCGGACCGGGAAACCATTGCGCGAGAAACGATAGCGGTGGCAGGCCCGGACGAGGGGCCGGCGGCCGGCGCTGGTCGGGCCGGCTGGGAGGACGACGCCCTACGGAGCGGTGGTGAGCGCCCGGGCGGGTGGCTCCGCGGCCCGCCGGCGCCGCCGGGCCCGTCGGGCCAGCTCGATGAGGCCGCTGAAGGCCACGGACACGCCGAGCGCCATCAGCAGGCCCGCCCAGGGCCGGTCGGCGAAGGCCTTTCCGCCCAGGCGCCCGAGCAGGAAGGCGTACGACGCCCACAGCACGGCTGCCGCCGCGGTAGCTGCGGCGAACCGGCGCCGCGGGTAGCCGGTCATGCCGCACGCCAGCGTCACCGCGGTGCGGCCGGCCGGTATGAACCGGCACGAGACGATCAGCATCGCCCCGTAGCGCTCCAGGTTCCGTACCGCCCACAGCCGCCGCCGGGCCCCCCGCTCACCGGAGAACAGGCGGCGGTCGGCCCACGCCTGGAACCGCCGGCCGATCAGGTAGCCGAGGTTGTCTCCGACGAACGCCCCGGCGGCGGCCAGGGCGACGACGGCGACCAGCCGGGGGTCGGAGCTGCCGGCGGTCCCCACCCCCAGGGCGATGATCGCCGTCTCGCTCGGCACCGCGGGCAGCACGGCGTCGACCGCCGGCAGCAGGAAGGCCAGGGCCCCCGAGGCGACCGAGGCGGTGTGAAAGACGGTGAGGTCCATCAGGCCGCTTCACCTTCCGGCCTGGTCGCCGGCGGGGAGAGGGCCGCCACCCCGTCGGGGCGCGGTCGGACCAGGGCCGAGACGGCGATGGCCGTGGCCATCACCGCCAGCGTGGCTCCGGTGGGGACATGGAGGACCGGCTCGAGGAGCATCTTGGCGCCGATGAAGACCAGGACGAACGCCAGGCCGAAGCGTAGGTAGGGCAGGCGGGGCATCACGCCGGCGAAGAGGAAGTACATCGAGCGCAGTCCCATGACGGCGAAGGCGTTCGACGTGAAGACGATGAACGGGCTGGCGGTGACGCCGAAGACGGCCGGGATGGAGTCCACCGCGAAGACCACGTCGGTCACCTCGATGGCGACGAGGGCCACCAGGAGCGGGGTGGCCAGCCACCGCCCGGCTCGGCGGACGACGAATCTCTCACCCGCGTAGCCGTCGGCGACGGGCAGGACGCGCCGGGCGGCGCGGATCGGCCGGCCGCCGTGACCGGCGGCCGGTCCGCTGAACGCCATGCGGACGCCGGCGGCTGCCACCACCGCGCCGAAGAGGTAGAAGGTCCACGACAGGTCGTGCAGCACGGCAGCGCCGGCGGCGATGAAGCCGGCCCGCACGGCCAGCGCCCCCACCACCCCGTAGTAGAGCACGCGCCTCTGGTACACCACGGGTACGCCGAGAAGCCCGAACAGCACGGCGAACACGAAGACGTTGTCGACGCTCAGCGACTTCTCCAGCAGGTAGGCCGTGAAGTACTGCTCGGCCGCGCCGCCGCCGCCGAGGGCCCACAGCGCCAGGCCGAAAAGTGCGCTCACCGCCACCCAGCCGGCGCTGGCCACCAGCGCCCGGCGCACGGTCGGGCGCCAGGATCGGGCGCTCGCCTTGATGTCGATGACCAGCAGGGAGGCGATCAGGCCGGCCGTCGCCAACCAGGCCCACAGCGGGGCGGTCATCTCATATCGAGCCGCTCACCGGCCGGGGTGCCGGTGGCGACAGGGCCTCCTCCAGGATCACCCGGGCCCGCCGGGCGCTGTGGGCGGCGTCGAGCAGCTCGATCGTGTCCGGTTCGGCGCCGGTCCACGGCTGGTCATGGAACTGTGCGGGCGTCAGCCCGGCGGCGGCCATGTGGATGCGGGTGATGACGCGGTCGAGGACCGCCCGGGCGTGGGCCGCGCCCTCGACGGCTTCCTCGCCCTCGACGCCGCCGCACCGGGTCAGGCTGATGCCCACGCTGTAGAGGTCGCGCACCAGTCCGTCCATCTCCTCCAGCGGGATGCAGACGGTCTGTTGCCGGTGGGCGCGTTCCTGGCGGGAAGGCGCACTTCCGGCCCGCTCCCGCAGGTCTGCGATGGTCATGTCATCTCCTCGACGTCTTCCGGCCGGCCCGGCCGGGCCAGCGGGTTCAGTCGAGCGGACGGATGCGCAACCCGGGTGCGGACCGTGTGGAGATCGTGTGCAGACCGCGCCGCTACCGGCCGGGGCGCCGGGCGCCGGCCGGTCGGGCGGCGTGGAGGGCCTCCAGCTGGTCGATGGTGAGGGCGGCCTGGCGTGCTGGGGTGGGCTGCCGCCGGGAAGCGACCAGGCCGTCCACCAGGATGGTCAGGTAGCGCCGCCACGCGGCGTCGTCGGCGGTGGGGGCGCAGCCCTCGGCGGTGGTGGCGGAGCCCACGGCCACCAGCATCTGCTGCACCAGGGCCAGGTCGCTGACCGTGAAGTCGGCCCGGAGCCGGCCGCTGGCCTTGGCGTGGTCGATCAGCACCTCGCCCAGGGGCCAGATGCGTTCCAGCAGCTGCCGTATGACGCCCTCGCCCGGGCCGTGCTCGAGCAGCTCGTTCAACGCCCGATCGGCGATCTGGCGCGACGAGGATCGGCCGAGGAACCACACCAGCGCCCGCCATCCGTCCGCCATGGCGGCGGCCGTCTCCAGATCGGTGATGTAGGCGGCCAGTCGCTCCTCGAACAGGGCCTCGACCAGCTCCTCGCGGCTGGGGAACCGCCGGTAGAGCGTGGCGATGCCCACCCCGGCGGCCGCCGCGATGTCCTCCAGGGGGGCGGCCAGCCCGCGCTCGGCCATCAGGCGGCCCGCCGCCTCCAGGATCTGCCGGCGGTTGGCCTCGGCGTCCCGGCGCAGCGGGCGTTCCGGCCCGGGCTCGACCGCGGTCCCGGCGCGCTTCACAGGCACGTCCCGATCACAGCAGATGGGCCGCCGGGGATCCACCGGTCTCCACGCCGGCGTCCCGCCGGAACAGCACCCCGGCCAGAACGGCCCCGGCGGCGAACACCCCGGCGGCCACCCAGAAGGCGACGTCGTCACCGCGCACCGAGGCCACCGCCTGGGTCATCGGCGACAGGCCGTGCGCCCGCACGTAGTCGGTCGCCGCCGAGGCGGCCAGCGTGTTCAGCAGGGCGGTACCGATGGATCCCCCGACCTGCTGGCCGATGTTGGGCAGGGCCGACGCCACCCCGGCGTCGTGGCCCGCCCCCGAGGTGGCCACGTTCATGGCCGCACCGAACACCAGGCCGAGACCGAGGCCCATGACCAGCAGCCCGGGCACCACCGAGCCGGCATAGGTGGAACCGACCTTCAGCTGGGCGAAGATGACCAGCCCGCCGGCGGCCACCGCCATGCCCGCCGTCACCAGCCAGCGGGGACCGAAGCGGGGCAGCAGGCGGGCGTTGGAGACCGCCGAGGTCACGATCAGCACCCCGATCATCGGCAGGAACGCCAGCCCGGAGACGATGGGGGAGAAGCGCAGGATCAGCTGCACGTAGTAGGTCAGGAAGAGGAACACGCCGAACATGCCGATCCCGGCCACCAGCATGACCAGGTTGGCGGTGCCCCGGTTGCGGTCGGCGATCACCCGCAGCGGCAGGAGCGGCTCGGCCGACCGGCGCTCGATGACCAGGAACAGGGCCACCAGCAGGGCGCCGACCACGAGCAGTGAGATGGTCACCGGGCTGGACCAGCCGCTGGAGTTGGCCTCGGAGAAGCCGTACACGATGCCGACCAGGCCCGCCACCACGCTGATCAGGCCGGGCCAGTCCAGCCGGACCCCCCGCTTGCGCTCACTCCTGGGCAGGAAGGTCATGGCCCCGGCCAGGGCGAAGACGGCCAGCACGTCGTTGACGTACAGGCACCATCTCCAGTCCAGGTACTGGGTGAGGGCTCCGCCGAGGATCAGCCCGACGGCCCCGCCGGCTCCGGCCACGGCGCCGTATATCCCGAACGCCTTGCCCCGCTCGGCCGGATCCTGGAAGGTGGTGGTGAGCTGCGACAGGGCCGCCGGGGCCAGGAGCGCCCCGAACGCGCCCTGCACGGCGCGGGCCACGACCAGCATGGTGAACCCGGTGGCCGCCCCGCCCACCGCCGATGCCGCGGCGAAGCCGATCATGCCGGTGACCAGCACCCGTCGCCGGCCGAAGAGGTCCGACAGCCGTCCGCCCAGCAGGAGGAGGCTGCCGAAGGCCAGCGAGTAGGCGGTCACCACCCACTGACGGTCGCCGGTCGAGAAACCGAGCGCCCGTTGCGCCGAGGGAAGGGCGATGTTGACCACGGTGGCGTCCAGCACCACCATCAGCTGGGCCAGCGTGAGGGCGGCGAGGATCCACCAGCGGCGCCCGTCCCGGCTCTCCCCGATGCTGGTGCTGCCCGGCGACGCCGGCGAATAGTCCGTGACGGTCATGGGGGCTCCGAAAGGTGTGCGATTGGAGGCGGGTCCTCCACATCTTCCCAGTTAGAACCCGTATCCGGAGGAAAGGCTTCCGATTTCTGGTGTGACGTTTGGCATCAACCGCCTCCGTGGTGGCGGCGGGCGATCACGTGCACGTCGATGCCGGCCTCCCCGGCGGCGCGGATGACCCGGGATATGACCGAGCCGCGGGCCAGGCGGTCCCACCGGCTGCGCAGGCTGGAGCCGATGACGATCTGGGTGATCTGGTGGTCCCGGGCGAAGTCCGTGAGCCCCTGGGCCGGGTCGTCGTGGTGGAACTCGAACCACTCCGCCCCCAGGTCGGCGCTCAGCTGCTTCAGCTCGTCGAGCGTCTCCCGGTCCCGGGGCCGGGACTCGCCGCTCACGACGTGCACGGCGCTCAGCTCGCCTTTGACCCGGGCCGCCATCCGCGCGGCCCGTCGCATCAGGGCGTCGGTGCCCTCGGCGGCGGTGACGGCCACCATGATCCTCTCGGCCGTCTCCCACACCCCTTGCGGGTGCTCGTCGCGCAGGCGCTTGAGGAGGGCCTCGTCCACCTCGTCGGCCAGGAACCTGAGGGCCAGCTCTCTGAGCGCGGTGAGGTTGTCGGTGCGGAAGAAGTGGCTGAGCGCCTGCGGCACCTTCTCCGCCGGGTAGATGTTGCCGTGGACCATCCGCCGGCGCAGCGCCTCGGGCGAGGCGTCGACCAGCTCGATCTGGTCCGCCTTGCGCACCACCCAGTCCGGCACCCGCTCCCGGACCGCGGTCCCGGTCATCTTCTCCACCGCGTCGGCCAGGCTCTCCAGGTGCTGGATGTTCACGGTGGTGATCACGTCGATGCCGGCCCCGAGCAGGGTGAGGACGTCCTGCCAGCGCTTCTCGTGCTCGCCCGCCCCGGGGACGTTGGTGTGGGCCAGTTCGTCCACCAGCGCCACCTTGGGCCGGCGGGCCAGGACGGCTTCGAGGTCCATCTCCTCGAACATCGTCCCCCGGTAGGGCACCTTCTTGCGGGGGACCACCTCGAAGCCGGCGGTCATCTCCAGGGTGCGGGGCCGGCCGTGCGGCTCCACGAAGCCGATCACCACGTCGGTGCCCCGGTCCCGCCGGCGCGCCCCCTCGCTCAGCATGGCGAAGGTCTTGCCCACCCCGGCGGACGCGCCGAGGTAGATCCGGAAGTGCCCGGCGGGCGCGACCGCCTCGGCGGCCTCGGACTGCTCGCTCACGGGGAAACAGTGTTGCGTGGTGGTCGGGTCATTTCTCGAGCCGGGCCAGCGCCTCGTTGAGCCGCAGCACATCGACGTAGCTGCTTCCGAGGAAGCCGAACTGGGCCCGGTGGGCGTGCTGGTCGATCAGGGCCTGCAGCCTCGCCGGTGCCAGTCCGGTGGCCTTGGCGACCATCGGGATCTCGGCGGTGGCGTCGGCCGGGGTGATGTCGGGGTCGTAGCCGCTGCCCGAGGTGGTGACCAGGTCCGGGGTGGGATCGACGCCCATGGAGTGCCAGTAGGCGATCAGCTGGCGGGTGTTGTCCAGCAGCGTCTTCGAGCGGGGTCCCAGGTTGGTGCTCCCGGAGGATCCGCTGACCCCGTTGGCGACCAGCGGGTTGTCGCCCCCGGACTGGGTCTTGCTGGCGGCGTAGGGGCCGAAGCCGTCGGGCCGGCCGTGGAACCAGCGGGGGCTCGACCAGTTCTGACCGATGAGCGTGGATCCCCTGGCGGTGACGGACCCGTTGGCCTGGTGGGAGAACAACAGCTGCGACAGGCCGGTCCCCGCCAGGGCGTAGACGAAGATCAGCACTACGAGAACGACGGCCAGGATGGCGGCTCGGCGGATGTGGACGACCATGTGGGTTCCTGTCAGTAGGCCCCGAGGGCCACGATGATGAGGTCGATGATCTTGATGAAGACGAACGGGGT
>JAKAXG010000268.1 GCA_021827225.1 Actinomycetes bacterium
GTAAGAGCGCCGGGCCGCGTCCACGAACGCCTGGGCGTCCACAGCCGGCCCGCCGCCGTCCCAGGCGACGTATCGGCGCATCAGGCGGAGCACCTCCCCGGCGTCCTCGGCGTCGGGGACCCGGACTATGGACGCCGCGGCCTGGTGGTCGAACGATTCGATCAGGTTGCCTACGACCACCACTGCCGATCCGATCTGGACCGCTCCGTGACCGCACACCTTGCGGTCATCGACGACGATCTCGAGCCCGGCGTCCAGGTCGGCGTCGAGGCCCGCGGCGCGGAAGGCTTCCAGCGCCGGTTCGAGCAGGAAACGCAGGGCCCGGGGACGGGAGGCGGGCACCATCCCGACCGGAAGGGTCACCTGGAAGCAGAGCTGCCGGTCGTCCAGGTAGACCGGGCCCCCGCCCGCCATGCGCCGGTACACCGGCCAGCCGGCACTCCGGCAACGGTCGGTGTCGACCTCGTCGAGGCTGCGGTGGAAACCGATCGACACGTAGGGGCGACGGGTGCGCACGAACGACAGCGTCGGCGGGCTCCCGGCGCTCACCCCCTCGGCGACCGAGTGCCAGATGGTCTGCGAGCGGAGGGGATCCACCGTCCCGAAGTCGATGACCCGCAGGACGTCACCCACCGGCGACGCTCCCACCGGCCATGGCCCGGTCGATCAGCTCGACGATGTCGAGTACCTGCATGTGCTCGTTGCCGGTGGACTTCGCCGCATCCTCGAACCTGGAGACCTCGTAGGGGCAGCACACGGCCAGAATGTCGGCGCCGGTCTCGGCCGCCTCCCTCACACGACGCTCCGACAGGCGCTCGGTGGTGTGGTTGGAGTTGAAACCGTCCAGCCACATTCCCCCGCCTCCGCCTCCGCAGCAGTAGCCGTTCTCCTTGCAGCGCCCCATCTCCACCAGCTCCACGCCCGGTATGGCCTGGAGCAGGCGGCGGGGGGCGTCGTACTCACCGTTGTGGCGACCGAGGTAGCAGGGATCGTGGAAGGTCACCCGGGCGTCGACGCGCCCGGCCCAGGGGATGCGCTCGACCAGCGGGGCGAGGAGCTGGGTGTAGTGGGCGACGTCGTAGGTGTGACCCCGCTTCGGGTACTCCTTGCGCAGGGCGTTGAAGCCGTGAGGATCCGGGGTGACGATCCGGGCGAACTCGTATTTCGACAGGGTCGCGACGACGTCCTCCATGAGCGCCTCGAACAGGCCCCTCTCGCCGGCCAGACGCTGGCTGTCGCCGAGCGTCTTCTCCTCCGGGCCGAGGATGGCGAAGTCCACATCCAGGGCGGTGAGGATCCGGGCGAAGGCCTGGGCCGCCTGCTGGCCGCGCGGGTGGTAGCTCCAATAGTCCTCCACGTAGAACAGGACGTCCACCGGGCCGGGATCGGACGGAAGCACCCGGACCGGGACGCCGGCGCCCCTGGTCCAGGCGTGCCGCCGGCGGGGGTTCTCTCCCAGGCAGTTCCCCTGGCGGAACGTCTTCTCGAAGACGTCCTGCAGCTCCGCGGGGACGTGGCCCTCGCCGACGCCGGCCTCGCGGGCGGCGGGCATGATCTCGATCATGTTGACCTGCTTGGGGCACACCCTGAGGCAGTTGCCGCAGGTCGTGCACATCCACAGGCTCGCGTCCGACAGCAGGTTCGTGCCGGTCTGGGCCTTGCGGTGAAGCTTGCGGGGCCCGTATTCGCCGACCAGGTCGACCGGGCAGACCGGCACGCACTTGCCGCAGCCGTAACACCATTCGAGGGATTCACCCCCCTCCAGGGAGGAGATCCTCTGCAGCTCCGACGTGCCGTAGTCGCGGAGGACCCGGGACTCGAACATCCGGTTCCACATGCCGGCGAGCTCCCACTCGAGCCCCGAGATGCGGGAGGTGACCGTGGCGGTCTCCATCTCGCGCACGACGGGGCGCTCCTTCTCGCCTCCTACTGGCATGGGCGAACCTCCCGGTAGTGGATCCCGAGCAGCCGTCGGGCCAGCGATGGCAGCTCAGGGACGATCCGATTGAACTCCTGCGTCATCCGCATCCGGAGAACCGTGTACATGTAGATCCCGTACACGCAGGCGAGGAAGACGTCGATGCCGAACGGGTCGTCCCCGACGAAGTCGACGGCACGGGCGGTGCCGTGGACCATGGCCAGGGCCAGGCCCACCCGCTGGTAGGTCTCCACCGGGCTGGCTGCGAACAGGTCTATGTCGTCCACGGTCACCAGGCGCAACGCCCCCGTCTCCGTGCGGGGGTTCCACATCCAGCGGGTCCACAGCCAGTACTCCTCGGGGCGGGCCAGGTGCAGCAGCTCCCAGGGGAGATCGACGGTGACCTCCGGGAACCCGCCGAGTGCGGCTTCGAAGCCGGCGACGCGCTCCTCGAGGCCGGCGTCTCCGTGCACCAGCCCGATGACCGCGCCCGACAGTCGCTCGGCGCCCACCGCCTCGAGGATGGCCGCCGCCCGGCGTCGGGACGGGAAGCAGCTGCGCAGCAACCACCGCAGCTCCTCGGGATCGACGTGGGACCGGCCTCGGGGCAGCATGGTCCGGACCTCGTGCGACTTGGCCGCCAGGTCTGCGGTCATGGCCGCTATCTCGTGCGGATCCAGGCGGGCGTGGATCTCGCTCATGAAGTCCTGCGCCGCCGGCGTGTCGACGACGGGAGTATCCATCGGGGTGGTGATCACGGACCCGCTCAGCCCGTGGGTGCAACCGAGCGCAGCAGCGACACGGCCCGGGCGGCGGCCGCCCCGCCGGTGGACGCGCAGTCCTCCAGGTCGGACGGTCCGAGCGCCGCCCCGGCGGCGAGGATCCCGGGCCTGCTCGTGGAGACCGTGTCGAGCGGCGGGTTCGCCGACTCGATGAAGCCGTACTTGTTCTGCTGCACGCCGAGGACGCCCGCCATCCTGCGGGTCCCGGGAGACGGCTCCATCCCCACGGACAGGACCACCAGGTCCATCAGTGTCTCCATGGGACGGCCCATCGTGGTGTCCTCGCCCCGGACGAGGAGCCTGTCACCCTTGGGCAGGACCTCACTGATGATGCCCTTGACGTACTGCACGTGGTGGCGCTCCTGGGCGGGCCAGTAGATCTGGCTCTCCCAATAGCCGTACATCCGCATGTCGATGTAGAAGATGAACACCTCGCAGCCGGGCAGCATCTCCCGGACCTCGATCGCCTCCTTGGAGGCGACACCGCAGCACACCTTCGAGCAGTACTCGTTGCCGATCTGGCGGTCCCGGCTGCCGACGCACTGCACGAAGCACACCCGCTTCGGGGCCTCCCCGTTGGACGGCTTGGTGATCGAGCCGGCCTTGATCATGGCCTCCAGGTCCTGCAGGGCGATCACGTCCGGATACTCGTAGTACCCGTACATCTGGGTTTCACGGCCCGGATCGAAGTGCTGGAACCCCGTGGCGACGATGACCGCTCCGCAGCCGACCGTCCTGGAGGTGCCGGCCATGTCCACCTGCAGGTCGAAGGAGCCCACCTCCCCTGAACAGGCTGTGACCTCTGCTCCGAGGAGGATCTCCACACCCGGGCTCGCCTGCAGACGGGCCACCATCGCGCCCACCACGTCCTCGGCCGGCTCCAGATGGGGGGTGAGCGACGCGTAGTTCTCGGCGATGGGTGTGCCGCCCAGGAACTCACGCCGCTCGATCAACACCACTCGGGCGCCGAGGTCGGCGACGGTCTGGGCCGCGGACAGCCCGGCGGGGCCGCCCCCGATGACGGCAACCGCATCGTTGGACATCTCTCTCCCCTCAGGCATCCACGTCGGCCCAGGTCAGGTACTGCTGGGCTCCCGAATCCAGCTTCTTGATCTCGGCCTCGAACTCGGCCCACGCCTCCCGCCAGTCGATTCCCATCTTCTCCAGCAGCGGCCGGTAGTTGGACGAGTGCCAGTGCAGCTGGCAGACCTTGAACGGGTGGGCGCCCATCGCCAAGGCGGCGAACTGGGCCTCCGACATCACCGGCACCCCGACGTTGTGACCGTGGGCCTGGGCGGCGAACTGGCTCTTGTCGAGCGTCGTGACGCACCCGGTGTCGTGGGTGAGCACCACATCGGGATCCGCCTCCTCCTTCATGACCTCGATCTTGCGCATCGTGGCGAAGGAGCGGGTGAAGTCCCGCTGGACGAGAATGTGGCGGAAGCCGAACCCGAAGCAGTCGAACCAGGTGGAGTAGTTGCGCACCTCCGCTCCGAGAGATTCCGCTATTCCCGTCACGACCGCCGTCCGCTGGCCACCGTAGATGTCGGCATCGAAGATGGCGTCGCCCTCGACCAGCTTGTAGTAGTGGCAGGCCGGGTGCACGGTGACCGCGATCCCGCTGAAGTCCCGGACCTGCCGGGCCGATATCTCGTCCCGCAGGGCGTGGATCCACTCCGAGTAGTGGACGATCTCCTCCGGCATGACCATCGGCTTGCCCAGCTTCCCGAGTACCCGCCGGACCTCGCTCCGGAGCTCCGGGTGGCGCAGCAACTCGGAGCGGACCTCCTTGTAGTGGCCGTAGGAGGTCCCGCAGTGGATCAGCGGATAGAAGCCGGTCTCGTAGGCGGCGGCGAAGTTGCGCAGCGCGACGGCAGCCTGTGCGGCGGGGTTGGACGTGGCACTGGCGTAGTAGTTCCATGCCGTGCACGACGTCTGGTCGCGGGGGTCCTCGTAATCGAAGCCGAGCTTGCGCATGAGCCAGAAGATCGAGGTGGAGTACCCAGGTATGTGGCCGCACTGGCCGCACGACTTGTGGTGCCAGAGATGACCCCTCGGGATCTTCTTCGGGTTGCCGTACTTGGTCGCCACCTTGACGTGGTCGTCCGGAACCCGGTGGACGATCCACTCTCCGGCTTCCTCCAGTTCGAACAGCCGGGGATGGAAGTCCTCCGACCGCCGATCCGGCTCTCTTTCGAACTTCTGCTTCTTGGTCAGCATGACGCTGACCGGGGTGGAGGTCATATCTCGATCCCTTCCTCCTCCAGGCGCTCCTCCATGACCTCCTCGAGGATCATGTGGAGTCCCTCGTCGACGTCTTTGATCATCGCCAGGGCCCCTGTCTCCATCCAGATCAGGTAGAGCTCCACGAGTGTCCGCTCCGACACCGCCCACCCGGTCGTGGTGGTGTGGTGGGTCTCGGGCGGGAGAGCCCGCCGCCACAGCTCCAGGTTCTCCGACACCGCCTTCACTTCCGGACCCCAGTCAGGGAACGCATCCGGCTGGAGCATGTCCGGCGACACCTGGGTGCCGGTCGACATGATCTTGTAGATGATCCGGGAGTAGCCCTCCAGGGCCTCCTTGGCGGAAGCCAGGCCGGCGTTGACGGCCACCTCCCGCATGACAGTGATGATGCCGCCCGGGTTGTTCCCTCTCGGACAGCGCAGGCACGAGAAGCACTGGGAGCACTCCCAGATGTCCTCCTGGATCTGCTGGTAGACGAGGTCCACGTCCTCGCGTGCCGCCGCCTGCGCGATTCGGCGGGGGCTGAAGTCGTAGAAACGGGCCGAGGGGCAGACCGCCACGCAGATCCCGCACTCGTAGCATCCGTAGAGGTAGTCCGGATAGCGGGGGTCGGCCCTGACCAGGTCGAACAGGCGCTGCTTCTCCTCCCGGGGTACATCCTCGTACCCCGCCGCCTGGTCCCGCTTGCGGTGTGGGCTTACGGCAGAGGGCATGTCAGAACGAGATGACCGCAGAGGCGGTCATGGCCAACTCGTTGAACGCCGCCCCTCCGATCATCTCGACTTCGTCGATGAGATCGTCACGGGTCAGGTCGTTGAGATCCAGGGAAGGCTGGCACACCCAGAGTCGCACTCCGAGATCGGTCGCCTGCTTGATGAAATACTCGAGGGGCTGGCCCCGGTCCCCCTTCGGCCCGACCTTTCCGACCACCTCCTTCTGGAGGAGCTGTGGCCCGTACATCGTGAAATAGATGCCGACCTCCACCTCCATGGCGGCGGCGGAGGCGGCCAGGAAGAACGGGGTGGCGCACCGGCCGAGATCGGTGCAGCCGTGGGTCTGCACATAGAGGACGGAGCCCTCGCCGTCACCGCTCCAGAGGACCACCGGTCAGCCCACCCGGCGCAGCAGCACGCGGAACACGCCGTCCTGCTGCGAGATCGACACCAGCTCGTTGCCGGTTCGTGACGCCCATGCCGTCATGTCAGGCTCCACGCCGGGATCCGTAGCCAGCAGCTCCAGGATCTGCCCGTCCCCCAGCTGCTTCATGGCCTGAGCAGTCTTGATGACAGGCAGCGGGCACTGCAGCCCGGTGCAGTCAAGCGTCGTCGACGCCTGATGGTCCGACATCGGTTCCCCCCCTATCGGTACCTATATTCGAACAGTCGAATATGTTTTCTGCTACCTAACCACCTGAGATC
>JAKAXG010000269.1 GCA_021827225.1 Actinomycetes bacterium
CCGCCCATCGAGGCGCCCACGATGTGGGCCCGGTCGATCCCGAGGGCGTCGAGCAGCCCGGCGGCGTCCGCCGCCATGTCCCCGAGCGTGTAGCTCGGCGGCGGCACCCGGCCGGCGCCGAGGGCGCCCGCCAGGTCGGGCACCCCGGCGTGGTCGAACCAGGTGGACAGGCCGACGTCCCGGTTGTCGAAGCGGATCACCCGCAGGCCCCGGGCGGCCAGCGCGGCCACGAACTCGTCGTCCCAGGCGATCATCTGGGCTCCGAGGCCCATGATCAACAGCACCGGCGGGTCCCCCGGCTCGCCGTGCTCGTCGTACTCGATGTCGATCCCGTTGGCCGCGACTCTGGGCATGCTCGGAGAACCTAGCGGTGCAGCCGCTCGTACACCGCGTCAGCCACGCTGTCAGGAAGCCAGGACAACTCCTTCAGCGTCTCCAACGAGACCGCTTTGACGGCTTTGGCCCCGCCCAGCTCCTTGACCAGACGCTTCTTGCGGGTCGGGCCCAGCCCCGGGATGCCGTCGAGTATCGAAGCGGTCATCCTTTTTCCCCGGAGATTCCGGTGGTAGGTGATGGCGAAGCGGTGGGCCTCGTCGCGGATCTGCTGCAGGAGGTACAGCGCCTCCGACGTGCGGGGGATGCGCAACGGGTCGGGCCGGCCCGGCAGGTACACCTCCTCGAACTGCTTGGCCAGCGAGGCCACCGGGATCTCCTTGTCCAGGCCCAGCTCCTCCAGCACCTGCACGGCCACCCCCAGCTGCCCCTTGCCGCCGTCGACGAGCAACAGCTGCGGCGGGTAGGCGAAGCGGCGCCGGCGCTCGTCCAGCGGCTTGGCGCGCTCGGCCAGGTAGGCCTTCAGCCGGCGGGTGAGCACCTCGCCCATCGCTGCGAAGTCGTCGTTCTGGTCGACGGTCTTGATCTTGAACCGCCGGTACTCCTGCGGGCGGGGGATGCCGTCCTCCATGACCACCATGGACCCGACGTAGTCGGTGCCCTGCAGGTGGCTCATGTCGTAGCACTCGATGCGCAGCGGCGACTCGGGCAGGCCCAGGGCGTCCTGCAGGGCGTTGAGGGCCTTGGCCCGGGCGTTGTGGTCGGCGGCCCGCTTCAGCCGGTGCCGGGTGAACTCCTCGCCGGCGTTCTTGGTGACCATCTCCAGCAGGGCCTTCTTCTCCCCCCGCTGGGGCACCCGCACCTCCACCCGGGAGCCGTGGCGGGCCTCGGGGTTCACGCTGCGCTCCACCCGGTACCGGCGGTCCGCCGCCCACCACTCCACCTCGCCGTCGGTGGCCTCGGCCCGGGTGCGCTCGGCGTTGCCGCTGCGCAGCAGGGCCAGCCACTCGTCGATGGTGTCCAGCTCGTCGGGCATCTCCGGCACCAGCACGAGAGGCGGGACACCGAGCGGCGGGTCGTCGTAGTGCTGCTCCAGCACCTGGAAGATCAGCTCGGATCTGGACAAATCCTCCACCTTGTCGACGATGAAGCCCTTCCGGCCCACCACCCGACCGCGCCTGACGTAGAACACCTGGATGGCGGCCTCGAGCTCATCCTCCACCAGCCCGAAGCAGTCCAGGTCCTCGGCCTTCTCGGTGACCATCTGCTGCTTCTCGACCGCCTTGCGCACGGCGGCCAGGCGGTCCCGGAGGCGGCCAGCCTTCTCGAACTCCAGGTTGTCGGCGGCCTGGCGCATCTCCTCGTCCAGCCGCTTGATCACCGGCGCGGTGTCGCCGTCGAGGAAGCTGAGCAGCTCCTCGACCATGCGGTCGTAGTCGGCGTGCTCCACCGCCTTCACGCACGGGCCGGAGCACTTCTCGATGTGGAACAGCAGGCAGGGCCGCCCGGACCGCTCGTGGCGGAGGAACTTGTTGTCGCTGCAGGTCCGGATCGGGAAGGTGCGCAGCAGCGAGTCCAGCGTCTCGCGGATGGCGTAGGCGTGGGCGTAGGGGCCGAAGTACCGGCTGCCCTTGTCCCGCGACCCCCGGCGCACCATGGCCCGGGGCCACTCGTCGCTGGTCGTGACGGCGAGAAACGGATAGCTCTTGTCGTCGCGCAGACGGACGTTGAAGCGGGGCTTGTGCTGCTTGATCAGGCTGTACTCGAGCATCAGCGCCTCGACGTCGTTGCGGACCTGGATCCACTCGACGGTCTCGGCGCTGGCCACCATCTGCGCGGTGCGGGGCGGCAGGTTGAGGGGGTTCTGGAAGTAGTTGTTCAGCCGGCTGCGCAGCGACTTGGCCTTGCCCACGTAGATGACCCGCCCGTCGCGGTCCCGGAACTGGTACGAACCGGGCGCGTCCGGGATGGTCCCTGAGGGCGGTCGCTGCACCATGGTTCGAGTCTGCCGTACGGGGAGGTGGTTGCAGCACCCGCATTGCCGCCGGCGAGGACCTATGATTCGTTCGCCGGCCCGGAATCCGGCCACATATCCACCTCGAGGTCGACATCCCCGCGGATGGGCGCCCGGGCTGTCCCCGCCGACCATCAATCGAGGCACTCCGCACGGAGGTTTTCCATTGCTTCGGCTTCAGAGCCCCCTCCCCGAGGGGTACGTCACATCAACAGGCGAGGAGCTGGCCGACCGCATCGCCGCGGCCAAGGAGAAGCTGGGCTCCCGCCTCATGATCCTCGGTCACCACTACCAGCGCGACGAGGTGATGCGCTGGGCCGATGCCCGCGGCGATTCGTTCGGTCTGTCCCGCCTGGCCGCCTCCTCGTCGGCGTCGTACGTGGTGTTCTGCGGGGTCCACTTCATGGCCGAGTCGGCGGACGTCCTGACCGGCCCCGACCAGCAGGTGGTCCTCCCCGACCTGAACGCCGGCTGCTCCATGGCCGACATGGCCGACCTCGAGGAGGTGGAGGAGGCCTGGGAGGCGCTGGCGTCGGTCACCGACGAGGCCGACCTGGTGCCCATCACCTACATGAACTCGGCGGCCGCCCTCAAGGCCTTCGTGGGCCGCCACGGCGGCGCCGTGTGCACCTCCTCCAACGCCCGCAAGGTGCTCACCTGGGCCCTCGAGCAGCGGGGCCCGGCCACCAAGGTGCTGTTCTTCCCCGACCAGCACCTCGGGCGCAACACCGCCTACCAGCTCGGCTACTCGGCGGCCGACATGGCCGTGTGGGACCCTCGGCTGGAACTGGGAGGGCTGTCGGAGGCGGAGGTGAAGGGGGCCCGTTTTCTCCTCTGGAAGGGGCACTGCTCGGTGCACCAGCGGTTCCGGCCCGAGCACGTGGCGGCGTTCCGTTCCGCCCACCCGGACGGGACGGTGATCGTCCACCCCGAGTGCAGCCACGAGGTCGTGGCCCTGGCCGACCAGGTCGGCAGCACCGACTACATCATCGCCGCCGTGGAGCGGGCGCCGGCCGGCTCCACCCTGGCCATCGCCACCGAGATCCACCTGGTGCAGCGGCTGGCCAACGAGCACCCCGATCTCACCGTGGTCTCCCTCGATCCCCTCGTCTGCCCGTGCTCGACCATGTTCCGCATCGACGCCGCCCACCTGGCCTGGGTGCTGGAGGAGCTGGTGGAGGGGCGGGTGGTCAACCGGATCACCGTCGAGCCGGCGACCGCCGAGTGGGCCCGGGTGGCGCTGCAGAGAATGCTCGACATCAGCTAGCGGTCCGGGGTTTGGCCCGCCGGCGGCCGCGGTTGGCCGGGCTGGGGCTGCGGCCGGCGTCCGTCGCCCTGCGGGCGACGGAAACGTCCGGCCTCCGCGACCAGGCCCGGCCACCCGCTCCTTCTCACCTGTGGCCCGCCGGTCGGGCGGGTCGGCGCCGGTCGGGCGCCGAGGGGGTTGGGCGGCGAGAGGGTTGGGCGGCGAAAGGTGGATCGTCCCCCCGTACGGCGTAGAGATCCACCTCTCGCCCGGGGTGGGCGCAGGGGGCCCGCACCGAAAGGTGGATCGTCCCCCCGTAGGGCGTAGGGATCCACCTCTCGGTGGCCGACCAGCGGCGACCGGCCCGCCGGGATAGCGGCGGCAGGCGCCGGCGACCGGCCCGCCGGCGCCCCAGCCGCTACAGCAGGGGGGCCAGGAACCGGCCGGTGTGGCTGTCGGCCGTCTTGGCGACCGTCTCGGGGGTGCCCTCCACCACGACCAGCCCCCCGCCGCTGCCGCCCTCGGGGCCGAGGTCGATGATCCAGTCGGCGGTCTTGATCACGTCCAGGTTGTGCTCGATGACAAGGACGGTGTTGCCCTGGTCCACCAGCCGGGAGAGGACCGCCAGCAGCTTGCGGATGTCTTCGAAGTGCAGGCCGGTGGTGGGCTCGTCCAGCACGTAGATGGTGTGGCCGGTGGACCGCTTGGACAGCTCGCCGGCCAGCTTGATGCGCTGCGCCTCGCCGCCGGACAGGGTGGTGGCCGGCTGGCCCAGCCGGACGTAGCCGAGGCCGACGTCGACGAGGGTCTGCATGTGCCGGGCGATGGGCGGCTGGTTGGCGAAGAACTCGAGAGCCTCCTCGCAGGGCATCTCGAGCACCTCGGAGATGTTCTTGCCCTTGAAGGTGATGTCGAGGGTGTCGCGGTTGTAGCGGGCCCCCTTGCACACCTCGCAGGGGACGTAGACGTCGGGCAGGAAGTGCATCTCGATCTTGATGGTCCCGTCGCCGGCGCACGCCTCGCACCGGCCGCCCTTGACGTTGAACGAGAACCGGCCGGGCAGGTAGCCGCGGACCTTGGCCTCGGTGGTGGTGGAGAACAGGCGGCGGATGTGGTCGAACACCCCGGTGTAGGTCGCCGGGTTGGACCGGGGGGTCCGCCCGATGGGCGACTGGTCGATGCTGATGACCTTGTCGAGCAGGTCGATGCCCTCCACCCGGGTGTGGCGCCCGGGCACCTCCTTGGACCGGTAGATCTTCTGCATGAGGGCCCGCAGGAGGATGTCGTTGACCAGGGTGGACTTGCCCGACCCGGAGACGCCGGTGACCGCCACCATGCAGCCCAGCGGGAACTCCACGTCGATGTCCTTGAGGTTGTGCTCCCGGGCCCCCTTCACCTTGAGGAAGCCCTTCGGCTCGCGCCGCAGCGTCGGCACCGGGATGGACCGCTTCTTGGTGAGATACAGCCCGGTCAGGGACTCCTTGGACTTGAGCAGCTGCGAGACCGGACCCGACACCACCACCGACCCGCCGTGCTCGCCGGCGCCGGGGCCGATGTCGACGACGTGGTCGGCCACCCGGATGGTGTCCTCGTCGTGCTCCACCACGATCACCGTGTTGCCCAGGTCGCGGAGGCGGATGAGGGTCTCGATCAGCTTGTGGTTGTCCCTCTGGTGCAGCCCGATGGACGGCTCATCGAGGACGTAGAGGACGCCGACCAGGCCGCTGCCGATCTGCGAGGCCAGCCGGATGCGCTGGGCCTCGCCACCGGCGAGGGTGGCGGCGGACCGGTTCAGCGACAGGTAGTCCAGGCCGACGTCGAGCAGGAACTGCATGCGGGCCCGGATCTCCTTCAGCACCCGGTCGGCGATCAGATGGTCCCGCTCGGACAGCTCCAGCTGGCCCATCACCCCGGTGGCGTCGGCCAGGGACAGGTCGCACAGCTCGAACAGGTTCCGGCCGGCCACCGTGACGGCCAGGCTCTCCGGCTTGAGGCGGGCCCCGCCGCAGGCCGGGCAGGGCACCTCCCGCATGTAACCCTCGATGGTCTCGCGGGCGTAGTCGGAGTCCGCCTCCGAGTGGCGCCGGGCCAGCCAGGGGACCACGCCCTCGTAGTGGGTGTCGTAGGACCGCACCCGGCCGTAGCGGTTGCGGTACTGCACGTGGACCTTCTTGTTGCCCGAGCCGAACAGGATGGTCTTCTGTTCGGACTTCTTCAGCTTCCTCCACGGCGTCGAGGTGGAGAACCCGCCGGCCTCCGCCACCGCTTCGAGGACCCGGGCGAAGTACTCGGTGCGGCCGCCCGCCCACGGGGCGATGGCCCCGTCGGCGATCGACAGGTCCGGGTCCCGGACGACCAGTTCGGGATCCACCTCGAACCTGGTGCCCAGGCCGTCGCAGTTGGGGCAGGCCCCGTAGGGGGAGTTGAAGCTGAAGTTGCGGGGGGCCAGCTCGTCGAAGGAGAGCCCGCAGGTGGGGCAGGCCAGGTGCTGGCTGAAGGTGAGCACCTCCTCCTGGATGACCTCGTCGCCCTCCCGGACCGGTGTGTCGCGGGGTACCAGCTGGACCTCGGCCACCCCGTCGGCCAGCTTCAGGGCCGTCTCCAGGGAATCGGTGAGCCGGCGCTCTATGCCGTCGCGGCGCACCAGCCGGTCGACCACCACCTCGATGGTGTGGATCTCGTAGCGGGCCAGCTTGGGCGGGTCGGACAGCTCGTGGACCTCACCGTCGATGCGGGCCCGGGCGTAGCCC
>JAKAXG010000270.1 GCA_021827225.1 Actinomycetes bacterium
CTTCAGCACCTGGCTGGCCGCCTACACCGAGACCGTCGAGGACGTGAACCCGGCCCTGACGGCCACCGGACTGGCGATCTGGGGCTGGGTGCTGCGCATAGCGGTGGGCGCATCGCTGTTCATCCTGCCGTTCGTGGTCACCTCGATGACCCCCCTCGTCGAGCACGGCACCCAGGTGGAGGCCATCGTCGCCGCCCACCCGGCCGAGGTGGTCACCATCTCCAACATCGACCCGGTCACGCTGGCCACCCTCAACGCCAACCCGACCAACGCCCCGGCCATCGCCAGGGCGGTGGCCGAGATCTCGGCGGCCCAGCGCGTGGGCCCGGCGGTGGCGTTGCAGAAGCTGATCGCGGTCAGCCAGGTGCCCAAGGCCCAACTGGCCTACCTGAACCAGTACGGGGCTTCGGTGCAGCACGCCGCCACCGTGGCCCCCAAGGAGTGGCAGCGGTGGTGGTGGGGTTGCTTCGCCGCCGAGCTGGTGTTCCTGCCCACCATCTTCCTGCTGAGGGGTCGCTGGAGCCCCGGCAAGGCCAAGAGGGATGCAGACGAGCACGAGAGGATGGTCCAGTCGGAGCTGCGCAAGCTGGCCCACTGACCTCCCAGGATCCCCCCGCCGATGTGAGCCGGCCGGAACCCCCGGCCGGCTCAGTCGGCTCCCGGTAGCCGGGCCGGGGTTTTGCCCTGGGGGGGAACGGTAAGGAACGCTTCATGGCTCACATCCTTCTTGTCCTGTCCGCCAGCGACCACTGGACCCTCAGCGACGGAGAACGGCACCCGACGGGCTACTGGGCCGAGGAGTTCGTCGTCCCCCACCGCACGTTTCGCGACCGCGGGGTGGAGGTGACCATCGCCACACCCGGTGGGGGCAAGCCGTCGGTGGACGAGGCCAGCCTCAGCGCCGACATGAACGGCGGGGACGAAGAGAAGGTGGCCGAGATGCGCCGCTACATCGACTCCGTGCAGGGAGAGCTGGCCTCTCCGGCCCGCCTGGAGGACGTGGCGGGGCGCATCGGCGATTTCGACGCGGTGTACATCCCGGGCGGTCACGGTCCGATGGAGGACCTCCCGGAGAATCCGGCGCTGGGCCGGATCATCCAGGATCTCCACGAGAAGGGGAAGATCGTGGCGGCCATGTGCCACGGCCCGGCCGGCCTGTTCTCCGCCCGCCGCCCCGACGGGAAGTGGCTGTTCGACGGCCGGCGGGTCACCGGCTTCAGCGACGACGAGGAGCGCCAGGTCGGGCTGGCTGACCGGGCCCGCTGGCTCCTCGAGGACCGTATGCGCCAGGAGGGCGGACGCTACGAATCCGGGCCGGCCTGGGAGTCGTTCGTGGTGACCGACGGGAACCTGATCACCGGCCAGAACCCGGCATCCTCGCAGGCGGCCACGGACCGGACCCTCGAGGCTCTCGGGGTCCCGGCCTGACCGCAGCCCGGACCGTGTCCGCTCAGGGCAGGCGCCGGACGGCGTCCTCGATGGCCCGGTGGAACGTCGGGTAGGCGTAGATCATCTCCGCCAGCACGGAGACCGGCACCCGGCCGTGCACCGCCACCGCCAGAGCTGACAGGACCTCCCCTCCGGCCGGCCCGGCGGAGGTGGCCCCGACGAGCAGACCGGAGCCGCGATCGGCCACCAGCTTGATGAAGCCGTCGTTGCCGGCCTTGTGGATCCACCCCCTGGCCGATGACGGCATCGGTGTGAGGGCCGTGGAGACCGTCAGGCCCCGGTCGCGGGCCTGGGCCTCGGTCAGGCCGACGGCGCCGACCTCGGGGTCGGTGAAGGTGACCCGGGGCAGGGCCCGGTAGTCAGCCGGCTGGTGGGGCTGGCCCAGGATGTCCGCGACGGCGATGCGGGCCTGGTACATGGCCACGTGGGTGAAGGCGCCCCGGCCGGTTATGTCACCCACCGCCCAGAGCCTCTCCCCGGCCCGGAGGTGCCCGTCGACGGCGATGAAGCGGGCGGAGCGGTCCAGCCCGGCGGCGGCGACCCCGAGGCGGTCCAGATCGGCCCGGCGGCCGGTGGCGACCAGGAGCCGCTCGGCCTCGACGGGCGGCCCATCCGCCGTCTCGATGCGGAATCTCCCCCCGTCGTGGGCGACCCGGCTGATGCGCGCTCCGGCCACCACGCCCAGGCCCTCCCGCTCGAACACCTCGGCGATCAACTGGCCGGCCTCGGGCTCCTCCACCGCCAGCAACCGGTCGGCGGCCTCCATGACGGTCACCTGGGAACCGAAGCGGGCGAACACCTGCGCGAACTCCAGCCCGACGGCGCCCCCGCCGATGACGGCCAGAGACCGCGGCACCTCGGTGGTCTCCACCGCCTCCCGGTTGGTCCAGTAGGGCGTGCCGGCCAGGCCCGGGATGCCCGGGACGGAGGGCTCGGTGCCGGCGGCGATCACCAGGGCAGTGCCGGCGTGGAACTCGACGCCTTCAACCGTCACGGCGGACGGGCCGGTGATGCGGGCCTCGCCGCGCACGAAGCGGCCACCTCTACCCTCGAAGCGTTCGACCGCGACGGTGTCGTCCCAGTCGTCGGTGGCCTCCTCGCGGATGCGTCGGGCGACGGGCTCCCAGTCCGGGACAACCGTCGACGACCCGGCCAGCCCGGCGATCCGGCGCCCCTCGGCGAGGGAGCCCGCGGCCCGGATCATCATCTTGGACGGCACGCAACCCCAGTAGGGACATTCGCCGCCCAGCAGTCGGGAGTCCACCCCGACCACCGACATCCCGGCCTCGGCCAGCCGGCCGGCCACCTCCTCCCCTCCGGGGCCCATCCCCACCACGACTGCGTCCACCTGCTCGGCCACCCGCGTCCACCTCCTGTCATCCCAACCCGCTGGCGCAGCAAGATCCTTCCACCCCGGCGGGTGCTCAGTTGGCGGGGTGGATGCGACCCTGCGCGTCGAGGAGGTGGTGGTGCGCCTCGTGCACGGCGAAGCACGCCAGGCCCGAGACGGTGAAGCGGTCCACGCCGTCGCGCATGGCGGTGCGGTCCCAGTCACCGGCCCGTCGCTCGGCGACGATGGCGGCGAAGCGCCGCACCTGATCCTCGAGGTCGGCGATCAGCTCATCGACCGGCATCCGGTTGTACCGGTCCCACCCCTCGGGGCCGGGGTCGAACCAGCCTACCGTCGGGTTCTCCTCCCGCACCGCCAGCAGGATCCGGTCCCCGAAGACGCGCACCATGTCGCGCACGTGGGCGCCGTACTGGATCGGTGACCAGACATCGGCAGCCGGGTTGGTCCGCAGGTAGGAGTCATCCGCCGTTTGCAGGAACTCCTTCCACCCGGCCGAGGAGCCCGCCGCCACCTCGCCGAGCTCCGACGGAGGCCGGGCCGCCGGATCCTGTCCGCACTGCGGGCATCCCCGGTCCTGGATACGCACCCACTGCCAGCCTTCCGGAGCGTCTTTCACCGGACCACTGTCGCCCGGCGGGACGGCTTCCGCAACCGATATCGGGTCCCCCAGGTGGGGGCCCGGAACCGGCCACAGACGGGAATCAAACCGGGTCCGCGTTGTTATTCTAGTATGGACTAGAAATAAAGGGAGGCCGTCATGACCACTGCCGCACCTACGGAGCGGACCCTCGCCGAGCTGGTGGCCGAGAACCCGGCCCGGGCCGTGGTGCTCGACCATCTCGGACTGGACTTCTGCTGCCACGGCAACCGGAGCCTCTCCGACGCATGCGCCGCGGCCGGGCTCGATCCCGACAGCGTTCGCACCGCTCTCGACGACGTCGCCGAGGTCCCCTCCTCGTGGTCCGGCGGGGGGCGGGCCGACCTGGCCTCGTACGTCGAGGCGATCCAGAAACGGGTACCAACGGCCCGTCAGGACCGGCCCGACCGGTAGATGTGTTCGGGTCGGCCGGTGGTTCCGTAGCGCAGGTGCACCGAGACCCGGCCCGTCGACTCCAGGTAGGACAGGTAGCGCTGGGCGGTGGCCCGGCTCATGCCGGTGCGTTCGGCCACCCCCAGCGCGGTGACCCCCTCCACGGACCCGGCCAGCACCTTCTCCACCTTCTCCAGGGTGAGCGGGGAACGACCCTTCGGGGTGGGACCGACCGGTTCTGTCCTCAGGGCACCGAACACCCGGTCCACCTGGGACTGGTCGGCTTCTCCGGCGTCGCCGAGACGCGAACGCATGGTGGCGTAGGAGGCGAGCTTGTCCCGGAAGCTGTCGAAGGTGAACGGCTTGAGGATGTAGTGCAGGGCCCCGTGCTGTAGAGCGGCCCGGACCGAGTCGAGGTCGCGCGCTGCGGTGATGACTATCACGTCGACAGGTGGGTGGTCCCCGTGCCGGAGCCTGGCGGCCAGATCCAGGCCGTGGTCGTCGGGCAGGTACAGGTCGAGGAGCAGCAGGTCGGGCCGCAGGGAGTCCACCAGATCGACGGCCGCCGCCGCGGTGTGGGCTTCACCGACGACCTCGAAGCCACTCACCTTCTCCACGTAGGCCGTGTGGATGCGCGCCACCCGGAAGTCGTCCTCCACCACCAGGGTGCGGATCACCGGCCCTCCTCCCCCGCTGCCACCCGGCTCCCGGCGGCCCCGACCGCCACGCCACCGGCGGCGGGTACCACGCAGCCGGGGAGGGTGGCCGTGAACACCCCTCCGGGCCCGTCCCCGGCCTCCACCCGCCCACCGCGGCGCTCGGCCAGCTGGCGGATCAGGGCCAGACCGATACCCCGGCCGGGGCCACCCCGGTCCTTTTTGGTGGTGAAGCCCTCCTCGAACACCTTCTCCCGCAGCCCTGGGGGCACCCCCGGACCGCTGTCGCGCACGGTCACGGTGAGCGAACCACCGGTCGAGACCAGCCGCACCTCCACCCCGGCGTGGGAGATGCCGGCGGAGGCGTCGATGGCATTGTCCACCAGGTTGCCGACGACGGTCAGCACGTCGCCGATCTGGGAGCACTCACCGTCGATGCGACTGTCGGCGGACAGGAGGAGGGCTATCCCCCGCTCCTCGGCCAGCGCCGTCTTGGCCATGAGCAGAGCCACCAGCCTGGTGTCGCCCAGCTGCTCCAGCATCCGATCCGCCTCCTGATGGCGGTAGGTGGAGAGATCGGTGGCGTAGCGCACCGCCTCGGCGTGCTCACCCAGCTCGACCAGCCCCACGAAGGTGTGCATCTGGTTGGCGAACTCGTGGGCCTGGGCCCGCAGGGTGTCGGTCAGCCCGGTGACCCGCTCCAGCTCCCGGAGGAGGGTCTCGGACTCGGTGCGGTCCTGCAGGGTGATCACCCATCCCACCTGGCGGCGGTGGTCCACCCGCAGCGGCCTCCGGTTGACCACCACGATCCGGTCGCCGTGCACGACGGTGATGTTGCTGCCGGACAGCACCCCGGTGGCGGCATCGGCGAAGCGCCCCGGAGGCAGCAGATCGACGGCCGGGCAGCCGAGGAACGTCGGTGGCAGGTCGAGCAGGTCCCGGGCCGAGTCGTTGGCGAACAGGACCCGGCCTTTATTGTCATAACCGATGACACCATCTCTGATTCCGTGGAGCAGGGCCTCGCGCTCCTGGACCAGAGCCGTGATGTCCTGCAGCTCGAGGCCCAGCGTCTGGCGCTTGAGGCGGCGGGCCACCAGAACCGCCGCCCCCACCCCGAACGCCAGGGCGGCGATGGCGAACCCGGCCAGCCCCGGCAGGGCATGCAGCAACCGGTCCGTGATGTCCTCGACGGGGAACCCGACCGACACCTCACCCACCACCCGGTTCCCGGCCAGTATGGGGGCCTTGCCCCGGGCGGTGAAGCCGAGGGTCCCCTCCTGGACGCCGGTCCACGGCCGACCGGTACGGAATGGTTCGCTGCTCACCGGCTCCGGGTCGTCGTAGACCACCGAGCGGCCGATGAGGCGGGGGTCGGGGTGCGAGTAGCGGATGCCGGCATCGTTGGTGACGACCACGTAGGCGGCGCCTGTCTGCGCCCTCACCGCCGAAGCCTCCGACTGCACCGGGCCGCCGGGGGGCAGGGCCGTCACCTGCTCGGCGATCTGCGGCATGGCGGCCACCGAGGAGGCCACGGCCAGGGCCCGCTTCTCGTACTGCTGCTCCACCATCCGGTCGAACTGCCTGGCGGTGATGATGAACGCCGCAGCGAGCACCACCACCAGCACCGCCACCTGGGCCAGCGCCACCTGGTTCGAGAGATTCCGGTGGTTGCGCAACCACCGCATGCTTCGGCCCTCCCCCCGGAGACGAATGAACGAAAGACATTCTAACGGCGGACCCCTGCGGGGGCCACCCGCAGGGGTCCGCAGCCGGCGTTGATCCGATGAGCAGAACGAGCACAAGTAGCTAAATGGCGATTCCGAAAGGTTTAAGT
>JAKAXG010000271.1 GCA_021827225.1 Actinomycetes bacterium
GGGAAGGGTCGCCGGGCGGTGGGGGCGCGGCGGGGCCGGGCGGTGGGGGCGCGGCGGGGCCGGGCGCCGGCGGCGGTGAAGAGGAGAAGAGGTCGGGGAAGAGACCGAGCTCGGTCAGCTCGGGCGGGGATAGCTGGCTGGAGCGGCCGACGGCGGTGGCGGCCAGGATCATCGTGGCGTCGTAGTCGATGGCTTCGAGGGGCTCGTTGGGCCGATCGGGGTCGGTCTCGCGGCGCTTCATGATCAGACGGCGGCGGATGGGATCGAGGGCCTGCCACAGCAGGGCGCCGTCGTCGGGCAGACCGTAGAAGCGGGCGTGGAAGGCGCCCTCCGTGTCGGTCCAGCGGCGGAAGGAGCGTTTGGCGTGGATGGCCCGCCGGCGGGCCTCGGCATCGGTGGACGCGGCCTTGACCCGGGCCACCTCCTGTTGCAGCTCCGGTACGGAGGAGTGGCGGGCCCGCTCGATCAGCTCCCTGGCCCTGGACGGGTCGACCGCGGCGCCGTCGGATACAGCCGCGGCCTGCTCGGCGGACAGCTCCCCGGCCAGGGCGGCCTGCGCCACGTCGGGTTGGGTGGCCATGCGCCGGCCGGTGTCGAGCAGCCGCCGGGCGCTGGACGGGCTCATGCCGGTCTGGGCGGCCAGCTGGTCGGAGGGGGAGCGGAACCCTTCGTGCTGCCAGGCGTTGCTCTGGGCGTGGCGGGCGGCGGCGAGCGCCTTGATCGAGGCGACCGACGCTTCCATCCGTCCGCAGGCCCGCATAACCATCCCGGCGTCGGACAGGCTCAGGCTGTCGGCGTCGAACCCGGTGGCGAAGTCGGCTATCGATTGCGATAGAGCGTCGAGCTCACGGCACATGGCATCACACCCGTAGGTAGACGGAACACCAGGCCGGCGCTGAGCCGACGATCGAACGTGCGTTCGATGATACAGCGCCGGACGGGAGGGGTCAAGGAGAAGATGCGATCCGCCATCGCCGAGGGGCTAAGGTCGGGCGAGCACGAATCTCTATCATTAGTTGCGGCGGAAGGGCTGGGCTATGAAGGCAATGGGTTCTCGACGGGCGCGGGCGGCGGCGGTAGCCGCGGGAGTTGTGGCGGCCCTGGTCCCGGCGGTGATGGCCGCTCCGGCGGCGGTGGCCACACCGGCGACGTGGACCCCGACGTGGACCAACGTCGAGGCCTCCGGGTCCACCGGGGCGCCCCCGCCGGCGCAGGGTTCGGTGATGGCCTACGACGCCTCCACGAACCAGACGCTGCTCGTCGGCGGCTACGCCAGCGCGCCCGGCGGTGGCTTCGCGTCCATCCCGGGCACCTGGGGCTGGAACGGGTCGTCGTGGTCGTCCCTGAACTCCAGCTCCCCCTCAGCGCGCTCGTTCGTGCAGATGGCCTACGACGGGGCGACCGGGCAGATGGTGCTCTTCGGCGGGCAGGGGGGCGCCGGCAACTCCAGCTTCTTCGGCGGCACCTACCTATGGGGCGGCACCGCCTGGACCAAGGTGCTGTCCGCCAGCGCGACCGACACGTCCACCACCCCCTCGGAGCGGGCGTTCGGGGCCATGGCCTACGACCCGGCCAGCAAGCAGCTGATCCTCTTCGGCGGCCAGAACGGGCCCAACGCCGACGGTGGGACCTGGGTGTGGAACGGAACCACGCGCACGTGGTCCAACCTGAACCTGTCAGCGCCGAGCGCCCCCCAGGCCCGGTTCGGGGCGTCCATGGCCTACGACCCGCAGCTGAAGGAGCTGATCCTCTTCGGCGGCTTCGACGCAGGAGCCTCGCTCGACACCACGTGGGCGTGGAACGGCGCCAGCTGGAGCAAGATCACCACCGCCACCACCCCGCCGGCCCGCTACGGGGCCACCATGGTGTACAACCCGGCGCTCGGTGAGCTGGAACTGTACGGCGGAGCTGACTCCACCACCTTCTACGGGGACAACTGGGTGTTCGACAGCGCCACCCAGGACTGGAGCCAGCTGACGGTGGCGGCCAGCGTCCCGCCCCGCTTCGCGGCGGCCCGGGCGTATGACCCGGCCAGCCAGCAGGACCTGCTGTTCGGGGGCGCCTCCTCGAGCACGCCGACCCTCCAGGGCGGAACGTGGAGCCTGGAGACGGCGCCGGGCACCCCGGCGGCCCCCAGCGCCAGCCCCGGTGACGGCGTGGCTCATGTCAACTGGATCGCCCCGCCGGACGGCGGCACCAACATCACCTCCTACACGGTCACCCCGACCCCGGCGTGCGCGGGGTGCGGGGGCCTCACCGTGACGGGCAACCCGGCGGCCACCGGGACCACGGTGACGGGGCTGAGCAACGGCACGTCCTACACTTTTTCCGTAACGGCGACCAACTCCATCGGGACGAGCGGGGCCAGCCCGGCGTCGGCTCCGGTGACCCCGGCCGTCCCGACCTACGTCCCGCCGCCGGCGCCGCAGGCCACCACGACCACCTTCACCAGTGGCGGTGTCTCGCCCGCCGAGCCGGTGTCGGGCCAGCCGGCCACCTACACCGCCACGGTCCGCCCGTCGGGCACCGGCACCGCCACGCCCACCGGGACGGTGACCTTCGACGCCGCCGCCCAGGGATCGGCCAGCCCGACCGCCGTGTGCAGCGCACCGCTGGCATCGTCGGGGCAGGCCTCGTGCCGCGGGGCGCTGCCGGCGTCGGGATCGCCGTACTCGGTGACCGCCAGCTACAGCGGCGACTCCAACTTCGCGGCCTCGACCTCCTCGCCGGCGGTGAGCGTGACGGTCACACAGCCGGCCCCGGCCGCTACCACGAAGGGCGGTTACTGGGAGGCGGCCTCCGATGGTGGGGTGTTCGCCTTCGGTGACGCCGGGTTCTACGGGTCGATGGGCGGGACGCACCTGAACAGCCCGGTGGTGGGGATCGCCCCGACCCCGGATGGCAGGGGTTATTGGCTGGTGGGAGCCGATGGTGGGGTGTTCGCCTTCGGTGACGCCGGGTTCTACGGGTCGATGGGCGGGACGCACCTGTCAGCCCCGGTCAGGGGGATCGCGGCGACGCCCGACGGCCACGGCTACTGGCTGGTGGGAGCGGACGGCGGGGTGTTCGCCTTCGGTGACGCCGGGTTCTACGGCTCGCCGGCCGGGACGCATCCGGCCAGCCCGGTCACCGGCATCGCCCCCAGCGCCGACGGCCGGGGCTACCGCCTGGCGGAAGCCGACGGGACGGTCCTGAACTTCGGCGACGCGGCGTCGCACGGATCGCTGTCCGGCCAGCAGCTGGCCGCCCCGGTGGTGGGCGTGACAACGGTCCCCGGCGGCGGTGGCTACTGGGAGGTCGCCTCCGACGGCGGGATCTTCGCCTTCGGCTCGGCTCCCTTCGACGGCTCCATGGGCGGGCACCCCCTGAACCGCCCGGTGGTGGCCATGGCACCCGCCGGCAGCTAGTACCGGGAGCTAGAAGCTGGTGATCTCCTGGGCCGGGCCCATGACAATGGCCGGGGCGTCGGCCGGGTCGATCCAGCGCAGCACCTGGTCCAGCTGGGACACCGGCAGGCTGACGCTGCCGTCGGTCGAGCTGCCGGTGTCGGCCTGGAGGAACTCGGCCGAGCCGTTGTAGGGGATGGCCGGGTTGGTGTTGTAGTCGATCACCGCGAAGCTCGGGAACTGCGCCGTCTCGGTCCACAGCGCCTGGCTGCCACCCCCGAAGGAGGGGGTGGTGCCGCAGGGCACGTGCTGGAAGGTGTTGTAGCCCGGGGAGGTGGGATCGGAGTTCCACCAGTCGCCGCACACCAGCTGGTGGTAGGTCTCCTGCACCCCGGGGTTGGGGGCGTTGCCGTACATGACCGGCCCGATGGTGAAGATCCCGGTGGGGGAGGTGGCGTCGCCCTCGACATGGTGGTCGGAGAACCCGTTCTGGCCGATGCGGGCGGTCCACGGGCCGGCCACCTCGGTCCAGCACGCCCCGGTCTGCTGCCAGGTCTGCAGCACGGCGTGGGTGGTCGCGTATCCGCTGGCCTCCACGGTGATCAGCTGGCGGGCCGGGCCGGTGCTGGCCAGCCGGGCCGGCAGGTTGACCTGGCAGGCGGCGGCCGCCACCGGCTGGCCGGTGGACGGCACCGTCGCAACGGGGGACGACCTGGTCGGAGCGGTGGTGGAGGGGGCCACGGCCGAGGCGGGGCCGGCGGTGGTGGACGTGGTGGCGGTGGTGGCCGGCACCCGCACCGTGCTGACCGGCACCGATCCGGCGTCGGCCGGGCCGGCCGAGCGGGACGAGCCGGCCGGGCCGCCGCAGGCGGAGGCGGTGGCGGCGGCCACCACGGCCAGCAGCCCGCCGGTCAGAGCGGTGTATCGGTGGGCTCGGGATCGGGCCAGGGTGTTGACAACCATCAGCGTTTCGACCGAGCTCCGCCGACCCCCTCCAGTCAGGAGACCGGCGCCCGTTCCTGCAGGTCACGCTACCTTCCGGCGTGGGGGCTTTTGTTGTCGCGCCCGGCTCACGGGCCAGCCGGCCGGTGCGGGCCGCACTGTCGCGACGCGGCCCCGGTCCCGGACATCCCCGTTAGCCTTCGAGCGACGTAAAAGACGGAACGACCGCCCGGTGCCGAGCCGGCGGCCGCAGGAGGCAGGGTTGAATGCGAGGCGACTGGCTGGACCTGGTCATCGCCGCCCTGGCGGCCGTCTTCGCCTGGCGTGGTTACCGCAACGGCCTGTTCGTCTCGGCGGCGAGCGTGGCCGGGTTCGTGGGTGGCGCCTGGCTGGCCATGAGCGTCGTGGCGCCCGCGGCCGGGCGCCTGGTCCAGCGGGGGACGGCCCGCCCGGTGGCCATCTTCGTCGTGGTAGCCCTGGCCGTGCTGGGCCAGGAGATCGGGGGCCGCCTCGCCTGGTCGGTGCGCCGCCGGCTGGGCCGCGGCCTGCTGTCACGGGCGGTCGGCCGGCTCGACTCGCTGGCGGGGGCGGTCGGGGAGGTGGCGGCGCTGCTGTTCGTGCTGTGGGCGGTCGCCATGGCGGCGTCAGTGCTGCCACCGACAGCTCTCACCGGCCAGATCCAGGGTTCGCTGATCCTGCGCCGCGTCGACCGGGCCGTCCCGGTCTCGGTCAGCGAGGACTTCTCGGGGCTGCTGCGAAGCCTGCAGGACCGGGCCTTCCCGCCCATCTTCAACCACTTCCAGCAGCAGCCGGTGCTGCCGACCCCGGCCCCCACTCCCGGCGCCGTGGCGCCATCCATCATCGCCGCCGACGCCCCGTCCATCGTGAAGATCCTGGCGTCGGAGCCGGAGTGCTCCACCGACAGCGAGGGCAGCGGCTTCGTGGTATCGGCTGACCATGTGGTGACCAACGCCCACGTCGTCGCCGGGGCCCGTTCGGTCGAAATAGCCGAAAACGGTGCCGGCCGGGCCATCAACGCCCTGGCCCGGGTCGTCTACTACAACCCCCAGGTGGACGTGGCGGTGCTGTACGTCCCCGGCCTGGGGCTGCCGGTGCTGACCTTCGCCGGGCCGGCCAGCCCGGGGGCCGACGCGGCCGTGGTCGGCTACCCGGAGAACGGACCCTTCACCGTCGACCCCGCCCGGGTCCGGTCCGAGGAGATGACCACCGGCCCGAACATCTACCAGACGGCGCAGGTGACCCGCCAGGTCTACTCCCTCCGGGCGGTGGTGCGCCCCGGCAACTCGGGAGGGCCGCTCCTGGACCCGGCCGGGGCGGTGGACGGCATCGTCTTCGCCCGGGGGGTGGGCGTCGCCGACACGGGCTACGCGCTGAGCGCCTCCGAGGTGGGCCCGGCGGTGCGCGCCGGGCAGGACGCCACCGCCCCCGTGCCGACCCAGGGGTGCACCTGAGAGGGGGGCCTCACCGCCCGGGACCGCCGGCCGCCGCCGGGTCCAGCTCGACGGTCAGCGAGGAGGGGGCGGCCGGCGTGCGCTCGATGGCGTAGCGGCCCCCGGCCAGCTGGGCCAGCTGGTAGGGGATGGGCACCAGGTGCGGGGTGTCGGTGGTGGAGATGGTGACCCGCAGCCGGTCACCGGCGGGGATGGTCGCCAGGGTCGGGAACACCTGGATCTGGTATTTCTCCGTAGCGCCGGGGACCACCGGGCGGGCGGAGGCCCTGGTGTAGGGATGGTACGGGTAGACGGTCATCCCCCCGGCGGACCACGACCGGGCCTGGTCGACGGCCCGCAGGCTGCCGAGCAGCGCTCCCTCGGTCAGCGGGTACGACGTGCCGTCGGGGGTGACCAGGTCCACCTCGGCCACCCATTCGGTCTCGGTGGTGTTGGCCGACGCGTAGACGGTGGCGTCGATGGGGCCGGCCAGGGTGGCGGGACGGGCGAGGGGGGCGGTGGTGTAGGTGGT
>JAKAXG010000272.1 GCA_021827225.1 Actinomycetes bacterium
CCGCCACGTCGCCCCCATTGACACGACCAGGGCCGAAACGAGGCCGGTTGTCACCAGGAAATAGACACCAGCACCGGCGGCCGCGCCAGCCATCACCGAAGGGCTCAGGTGCTGTCCCGGGACGGCTATAGCCCGGCTGACGGTCAGGCCCAGCACCACGGAGAGCATGACCTCGCCCAGGTTGAACGCCGACTTCACCAGAGGGCGCCGTTTGGCGATCTGGGACAACACGACCGCCACGGCAAAGACGGTCACCGTGACCCGCGGAGGCGTCAGCAGGGCGAGGACGACGAAGAAGGCTTCGTCGAACTGGAAAGCCTGGGACTGGCTCCCCCGGAACAGGACCAGCGGACGTGCCCAGCCGTACAGCATCAGGGCACAGACCACGACCGAGATCGCCCACAGCTCGGCGGTCATGTGGACGTGGGTGGAGTCGTTGGCGACTACAACCGCTGCGGTGGTGAGCCCCCCGGCAATCGTTGCCGCGATGATCGACCGGGACGCTTGCGGGAGGACTTGTTCGGTCATGGCACCCGTTTCATCTCCCGGGTGTCATCAGTTCCAAGCGGTCCCCGACCACAGCGAGGCGTTCCAAGCCGTCCCGTTCCAGGCGGTGCCGTTCCAGGCCGTCCCGTTCCAGGCGGTGCCGTTCCAGGCCGTGCCGTTCCAGGCCGTCCCCGACCACAGCGAGGCGTTCCAGGCGGTCCCGTTCCAGGCCGTGCCGTTCCAGGCGGTCCCGTTCCAGGCCGTGCCGTTCCAGGCGGTCCCGTTCCAGGCCGTGCCGTTCCAGGCCGTCCCCGACCAGAGCGAGGCGTTCCAGGTGTCTGCCGGCCCCGTCGGCGCCAGCGACACCGTGGAGCCCATCGGCGTAGCTGTCAGACCAGATGTCGATTGAGCGTAGTCCATGGGAGCCGACGCCGCCGCGGCGGCGATGTTCAGCGCTCCGTGGCCGTCGACGAAGGGATTTCCCACCGGGCCTGGCATGGCGTTGCCGAGCAGCAGGGCCTTCACCTGGTTGGGGGTGAGGTAGGGCTTCTCGGCCAGGAGGAGGCCCACGGCCCCGCTGGTGATGGCGGCGCTGAACGACGTGCCCGATCCCACGAAGTTCGCGGAGCCGATGCGGGCCGACGGGTTCTGGTCGTAGACGGTGGACCCCGGATCGGCCAGGCTGACCACCGAGCGGCCCGAGGTGACCAGATCCGGCTTCACGAAGCCGTCAGGATTCGTGGGGCCGACGCTGCTGAAGTCGTTCATCTCGTCGTCGGCCGGCGACGGGGTGGCCATGTCGTCGAGGGCACCCACGGTGATCACCAGAGGGTCGTCACCGGGAGAGAGGATGGTGCCGTTGAACGGCCCGGCGTTGCCGGCGGAGGTGACGACCACGATGCCGTCCCGCCACGCCTGCTCCACGACCCGGTCCAGCGGGTTGTCGACGGTCGAGCTGAGCGGCTCGAACCCGAGCGACATGTTCAGCACCCGGATGCCCAGGGAGTGACGGTGGGTGATCACCCACTCCACGCCGGCGATGACGGTGGCCAGGTCGGTCTGGCCACTGGCGCCCGCCACCTTCACCGACACCAGGCCCGCCTGCGGGTCCATCCCCGAGTACCGACCGTGCGAGGATGCGCCGTCGCCGGCGATGAGACCGGCCACGAAGGTGCCGTGGCCGTATTCGTCGCTGAAGGGGTTCCCGCCGCCGGTGAGGTCGACCCCGCCCACCAGCCGGCCGGCGAAGTCCGGCAGCGGGGCGATGCCGGTGTCGAGCACGGCGACGTTGACGCGCCGGCCGTGCTGCCGTGACCCGGCGAGCTGGTCGGCGCCGGTCTCCTGCAGGAACACGTCGCTCGGGGTGTGCGGGCCGGTCGACTCCACCGTCGACTGCATGTCGATCTTGACGTCAGGGGTGACGGTGATACCGGGGGTCGCCTTCAGCCCGGCCAGGTGGGAGGCCGGGACGGTCGCCACCACCCCCGGGATGACCTGGAAGGTGCTGTCCACCCGGCCGGCGGCGCATTCGACCGCCGTCACGGCGGCCGTCGTGCCTGCGGAGGTGCCGGTGACGATGACGGTGGGACTACCGGCCGGCGGGCTGGCGGCGGTCGAGGGGGCCTGGCCGCCGGCGCAGTCGCCGGCAGCGGGAGGCGACACCACGGCCGCGTGCGCGGCCGACGTCCCGCCGACCGTGAGGGCGGCCACCACGCCCAGAGCCGCCGCCACCCGAATCCGCTTGCCCATCAGACCACCTCTGTCCATCCGTTACCGAAGCCCACGCGGCTGCGCCGTTTGCTCGGTCAGCACCCGGTCTGGTATCGGGTCACCTACGAGCGTCTTTAGCGCCGATTGCCCCGGGCGGTGCATTAACGGAAGGCGGCGCATGTCACTCGACCATGGTGTCCAATATCTCCCGGACGATCCCGGTCGTCGTCTCCGGGTGGAGGAAGGCGAACCGGGCCACCGTCTCGCCGTCCCACTTGGTGGGCGTGACGAAGCCGATCTGGTCCCGGAGGAGCCGGCGCGACCACAGGTCGTAGTCCGCCGGGGACCACCCGTCCCGACGGAAAAGCACTATGGACAGCTCCGGTTCCCGGACCAGGCTGAGACCCGCGGTGGACTCGATGAGCCGGGCCGCCCGGCGGGCGGTCGCCAGGGCGGACTCCACCGCGTCGCGGTAGGCGTCGGTGCCGTAGACGGCGAGCGAGAACCACAGGGCCAGTCCCCGGGCCCGCCGGGTCAGGTGGTAGGCGTAGTCGCTGGGGTTCCATTCCTCCGGCCCGTCGGCGTGGATCACGTCGAGATAGCTGGCGTCCTGGGTGTGGACCGCCTTGGCCAGGTCGGGGTTGCGGTACAGCAGCGAGGCGCAGTCGAACGGCGCGAACAGCCACTTGTGGGGGTCGACCACCAGGGAGTCGGCCTGCTCGATCCCGGCGAACCTGCTCCTGACCGAGGGGGCCAGCAGGGCGGCCCCGCCGTAGGCCCCGTCGACGTGGAACCACAGTTTCCTGGCCCGGGCGACCCTTCCCACCCCGGCCAGGTCGTCGATGATGCCGGCGTTGGTGGTCCCGGCGGTGGCCGCCACCGCCACGATGCTCTCCGGCTCGGGGTCGGAGGCGATGAGGGCCTCCAGCTGGTCGCCGGTGAGCCGGTGGTCACGAGTCGGTACGAGCAGCGGATCCACCCCGATCACCGACAGCGCCTTGCCGATGGAGGAGTGGGCCTGATCGCTGATGGCCATGCGCAGGCGGCCCGGGACGGCCCGGCCCCGGCGGGCCAGCTCGTGGCGGCCCACCTCCCGGGCCACCACCAGCGCCGACAGGTTGCCGGCGCTGCCGCCCGACAGGAAGCACCCTCCCGCTGTCGAGGGGAGCCCGGCCAGGTCGGCGATCACCCGGAGGGCCTGGTTCTCGGCGGCCACCGCCCCAGCCGCCTCCAGCCAGGAGGTGCCCTGCAGGGACGAACACGACACGACCATGTCGAACAGCAGGGACGCCTTCGTCGGCGCCGCCGGTATGAAGGCCAGGAACCGGGGGCTGTCGCACGACACCACCGCCGGGGCCAGCACCTCGGCGAACAGCTGCAGCACCCGTTCGGGATCGTTCCCTGACGGTGTGATGAGCCCTCGCAGGGCGGCGTCGAGGGCGACCTTCTCGCCGGCGAAGTCCAGCGGCACCGGGTCGAGATGCAACCGCTCCCGGCAGTACTCGAAGATCAGAGAGATCATCCGCTCGTCGGGGACGAACATCGGATTCGGCACCTTCCCAGCTTGCCCCACCGGGCCGGCCGGCGGCCGGCTCCGCTCCGGCGGCGCCGGCCGGAGCGCGTGCACGAACGCGCCACGATCTTCAGAGCCCAAAAGATCCTGTCCCAAAAGCGCGCGAAACGGTGCCCCAACGCGCCACGATCCTCACCCCCCTCCAGATCCTGTCCCATCGCGACACGCTCCCCCGACAGACGCCGGCGCCGGCCACCGGTCAGGAACGGGCCCCGATTCTCACCGAGCCACGATCTCGACGCTGTTTGCGAAATGTGCTGCATCTCTCTGGTGGGTGGGCCGTTCGAGCTAACTGGGCAAGGCCGTGACCGGCGGCGCCGGTTGCGGCCCTTCCCGCTGGCCGTAGGCCAGCGGCGGCCTTTCCGGAACTGCCACCCGGCGGGCGCGTATCGGACAACTTCGCACGGCAGCCGATGGCCTTCCGATGGATGATGAGTAGCGGTTCGTGCAGGCCCTGACACGCGGGAGAGATGCCCGCTGTTGGTCGACGGCTACTCGGCCAAGGCCAGCTGCCCGGTTGGCCGAGCGCTCCCTTCGACACCGGTGTGGCCTTCCGGGTGGTTCGCGCCGGACGGGCGCCGATCACTCGACCATCGCCCGCTTCCGCCAGCAACATTCAGCACGGGCCCGTTAATGGACCCCAACCACCGGGGGAAAAGCGCCGCCGGCCTACGGGAAGCACGGCAACCGGCTGCGCCGGTCACGGCGCTGCCCAACGAGCCGCAACCGCGTGCTGACCCATCCCACACAACCGCCACTCCCCTACACCGTCGCTGTCCCGAAAGCGGACGAAGCGGTGCTGCAACTCGCCGGGATCCTCGCGTCAGTCAAGATCCTGCCCTATCGCGACACGCGCCCGCCGGCACCCACCGGAGCCCGCCGCTGGTCAGTCCGGTTCGTGTCCCCGCCCGGCCCGGTACTCGGCCACCGCCCACAGGTCGGTCACGGTCCGCGGGTCGAAGCGGGCCCATCCCCCGTCGTCGCCGACCAGCACCGCCACGTCCCTGGGGTTGCGCCGACGGATGATCCAACCGGTGTCGTAGCGCTGCACCCGGCCGATGTCCTCGAACCGCAAGAGGTCCCGGGCGGCCACCGCCAGCACGTCGGGCGGCAGGTCGGCGGCCCGGGCGTCGACGAAGTGGGGGTCGGGGACGACGCTGATCTCGCCCCGGTCGATGGCCCCGTTGTGGCGGTCGGTCCGGTTCTTGACGTAGGTGGCGGTGGCCGCCGCCACTCCTGCCACCAGCACGGCGAGGGTGGCGGCGGCCGCGGTGTTGACGGCCGTGATGGCGAGCAGGACGACCACCGGGACGGCCACCAGCAGTACCCGGGTGGCGACGCTGAGCTGGGCCCACTGCCGGCGGACCGGGGGCAGCCGGCCGGGATAGGGCTGATCGCTACGCGGTGGCGATATCAAGGTGGTCTCTCCGGGCCGGCACGGGTCCCGAGTCTGCCAGCGCCGGGGCGGTCGCCGCCCCGGGCGCTCCCGGGCTCCGGGTTGCGCCGGCTCGGCGTCCGGGGGAGTATCTGCGGACCTCGAGAGCAGGAGGCTCACACGTTGCCGACCACGGTCGATCTCACAGGCAAGGTTGCGCTGGTCACCGGCGCGTCGAAGGGCATCGGTGCGGCAATCGCCCGCACCCTGGCGGACAACGGAGCGTCGGTGATGCTCTCGTCCCGCAAGATCACCGGCCTGGAGGAGGCGGCCGCCTCCATGCCGGGCGAGACGGCGGTCTTCGCCGCCCACGCCGGCGACCCCGAAGCGGCCCGGGCGTGCGTAGCCGCCACCGTCGAGCGCTTCGGCGGGCTCGACATCCTGGTGAACAACGCGGCCACCAACCCGTACTACGGCCGGGTCATCGACGTGGACCTGGCCCGCTTCGACAAGACGGTGGAGGTCAACCTGCGGGGACCGCTGGTGTGGACGCAGGAGGCGTGGCGCCAATCCATGTCCGAGCGGGGCGGGGTGGTGGTGAACATCTCGTCGGTGGGGGCCCTCAACCATTCCGGCCCCATCGGCGTCTACGACATGACCAAGGCGGCCCTCATCCACCTGACCAAGCACCTGGCGTCGGAGCTGGGTCCCAAGGTGCGGGTGAACGCCATCGCCCCCGGCCTGATCAAGACGGACTTCGCCCGGGCGCTGTGGGAACCGGGCGGCGAGGAGGCACCCCGCCCCTGGCCGCTGCAGCGGATCGGCCAGCCGGAAGACGTCGCCGGCGCCGCCCTCTACCTGTGCAGTGACCTGTCGTCGTGGGTCACCGGCGAGGTGCTGACCGTCGACGGTGGGAGCCTCCTCGTCTGACCGGCCGGCGGGCCGGCGGCCGCCAGGCTGACCGCCCGGGTGGCTGCCAGGCTGACCGCCCCACCGGGCCGCCGGCTGCCAGGCAGACCGGCCGGTGGGCCGGAGGCGGCTGTCAGGGCCGGGCCAGGAGCTCCTGGCAGACCAGATCGGCCAGGTACTTCAGCTCGGTCAACTGGCCGTCGTCGAGCAGGCGGGGACGGCGGTCCTCGACGCAGAGGGTGCCGACCAGATCGGAA
>JAKAXG010000273.1 GCA_021827225.1 Actinomycetes bacterium
TCCGATCTACGCCTCCTCGCGCCGGCCGGCGATGGCCCGGCCGACGATGCGCTCGGAAGCCCCGAAGCCGTAGATCTCGGCGGTGTCGATCAGGTTGACCCCCAGATCCAGCGCGCGGGCGACGATGCGGCCGGCCTCACCGTCGGCGTAGCTGCGGCCGAAGCCCCACTCCCGGGACCCGAACTGCCAGGCCCCCACGCCGATCACCGACAGGCGGGCACCTCCGACCTCGACATATCTCATCGGGCGAGCCTACGGCGGGCCCGCCGGGTTCCGTGGCGGCGGTAGCTTCGGGCATGAGCGATGTGGCATCGGCAACCGCCGACGACCGGTCGGCGGCACCTTCGCCGACGGCCCTGGTCCGGAGGTTCCTGGACCTCCTCCAGCGCAGCGAGGTGGAGGCGGCGACGGCCCTGATGGCGGAGGACGTCGAGTTCGTCAACGTGTCGCTTCCGGCCGTCCGGAGCCGGGACCGGGTGCGCCGGCTGCTGGGGCGGGCCCTCGGCCTGCCCGGCGCCGGGCTGGAGGTGTACATCCACGGCATCTCGACCGACGGCGACGCCGTGGTCACCCAGCGCACCGACGTGCTCGTCCTCGGCCCGGTCCGCGTCCAGGTGTGGGTCTGGGGCCGCTTCGACGTGGTGGACGGCCGGATCGCCACCTGGAGGGAGTACTTCGACTGGGGCAACGTGGCCTTCGCCACCCTGCGCGGCCTGGTCGGGGCGGTGATCCCGGGGCTGCGCCCGTCACCCCCGCCCGTCCAGAGCTGAGGGTCCCGACCCCGGCCGGGGGTCGGGTCCCCCGGGGCGGGCCGGTCTACGACGCCGCCGGGTTGGATCCGGGCGCCGGCGGGGCCTGGCGGATGCGGAGGGCGGCTCCCCCTTCGGAGACGACCAGGGCTCGCCGGTCCGCCTGGAGGGAGGCCTCCGAGGCCACGCCGGCGAACTTCGTCGCCGGGCCGATGGTGTCGGTGACGATCTGGCCGTCCGGGCGGGTAAGGGTTATCGAGGTCGGGCTGACCGCGGTCACCTCCCCCCGGTCGAGGGTGTAGGTCACCCACTGGCCTTTGACCTTGACCTCGACGGTGGCGTGGTCGGCGCGCTGCAGGAGGCGCCGGACCGCCGGGACCGGGCCGGCGGCCGTCGGGCCGGTGGCGCCGGGCGACGAGGAGGTGGCGGCGTAGGCGGTGCCGCCGGCGGCGAGGGCGGCGACGACCCCGGCGGCGCCGAAGGCGGTCTTTCGGCCGAACCCGTTGAACAGCTGCATGGCTCACTCTCCCTGTCAGGTGGGGGATTTACGGAACCCAGCCTGGAGCGGGGTTGTGAGCGACCGGCCCGGGAAGTGTGAGGAGTCTGTGAGCGCTCCGCCGGCTAGAGCGGCGGTCGACGGGACGACCAGGGCGCCGCCTGCTCGAGCTGGGAGGCCACCCGGATGAGCAGGTCCTCGCGGCCGTAGGCCGCCACCAGTTGCACCCCGACGGGCAGCCCCTCGGCGCTGACGTGGAGGGGGAGGGAGACGGCCGGCTGGCCGGTCACGTTGAAGTGGGTGGTGAACGGCACCAGGGTGGCCGTGTCGCGCTGGGTGGCGAAGGGCTCTCCCGGCGGCGGGGTCAGCTCGCCGATCCGGGGCGGGAGCTGTCCGAGGGTGGGCGTGACCAGCAGGTCGTGGTCCTCCCAGAAGGCGGCGACCCGCCGGGTGAAGGCCACGCTGGCGGACAGCGCCCGGGCGTAGTCCACGGCGGAGAGGTCCTGGCCGGCCGAGGCCATGGCCCACGTCAGCGGCTCGACGTCCTCGGCCGTCGCCTCCCGGCCCAGCTGCTGGCCGAGGGCGATGACGTTCATGCGGGCGCTGACCACCCACCGGGCCATGAACCGCCGGCCGGCGTCGGGATCGATGTCGGGGTGGTCCTCCGCCACGTGGTGCCCCAGTTCCTCGAGTAGGCCGGCCGCCCGGCGGACCGCCTTCTCGCACTCGGCGTGCAGCGCCCCCGTCGGGCTGGACGCCAGGACACCGACGCGCAGCCGGCCCGGAGGCGCTCCGACCTCGTCCACGTACGGCCGGGCCGGCGGGGGGGCGACGACCGCGTCGCCCCGGCCGGGACCCTGGATCAGATCGAGCACGGCGGCGCTGTCGCGGACCGACCGGGCCACCACGTGCTGCACCGACAGGCCGCTCTCGTCCCGGTCCGGGCCGAGGGTGGACCGGCCCCGGGACGGCTTCAGGCCCACCAGGCCGCACATGCTGGACGGGATGCGGATGCTCCCGCCTCCGTCGCTGGCGTGGGCCACGGGCACCATCCCGGCGGCCACCGCCGCCGCGCTGCCGCCGCTCGAGCCGCCCGGGGAGCGGGCCCGGTCGTAGGGGTTCCGGCACGCCCCGTAGGCGTCCGACTCGGTGACCGGGATCAGCCCGAACTCAGGGGTGTTCGTGCGGCCGAGGAAGGCGAAACCGGCCCGGCGCAGCCGGCCGACCAGCCAGCTGTCCTCCCGGGCCGTGCGCCCGGCGTCACGCAGGGCCCGGTTGCCGTCGTGGGCCGGGTCGCCGGCGCTGTCGGCGAAGAGGTCCTTGACCAGGAACGGCACCCCCCGGAACGGGCCCGGCGGGAGGCCGGCGTCGATCTCCGACAGGGCCTTCTCGAAGCGGCGGTGGATGACCGCGTTGATATCGCCGTCCACGGCCTCGATGCGGGAGATGGCCGCCTCGGCCAGCTCCCGGGCGGTGATCTGGCCGCTGGCGATCAGCTCCGCCTGAGCCGTCGCGTCCTGCCACAGCACTTCGTCCACGGGGCCGATCATAGGGACCCCGACGGCCGCGGGTTACCTCCGCCGGCGCCCGAAGCGGCGGAACCACCCGCCCCGGGTGGGCTCGCCCGCCGCCTCGGGGGCCCCGGCCGCCGGTTCCGGATGGAGCGGTTCGACAGCCTTCGGGAGGGCCTGGGCGGATTGGGCGACGATGGACCGGTACAGCTCCCGGAACTCCAGGTCGAGGGGCCGGTCCATCGGGTCGTAGTCGAACACGACGGCCAGCATCTCCCGGGTCTGGGCGGCGGAGACCATGATGCGCATTGCCGGCATACCGTCATGAACCGACCGGCTGAGAATGGCCAGCATCTCCACTGTCACCATCAGGCCGGCCCGAACCGGGTCGGTGGAGGGCAGATCGCCCTCCTGGTAGTCGTTGTAGAGGCGGTGCACCTCGCGGCACAGGCGGAGACTGAAGGCGACGTCATCCTCCTCGACGAGGGTGAAGCCGGTCGGCTCAGCCAGAACGTCGGATGGCGCGTCTGTCAGTTGCACATCGTCTCCAAGCTCCTCGGCTGCTCTAGCCCCGCTTAGCGCTGCCCTGATTATTCGGTCGCCCGTCCCCGGACCTTGAAGGGCCCTTGTAGCTGGGGCTCAACCCGGGGGACCGGGACGACGATACGTGAACGTGGTTCCATCCATCCTCGGTCGACGGCGGCCCCCGTGCGCGCCCTGATGCGGCCGGCGTCGCTGCGGCGGCACCGGGACGACAGCGGGGTGGTCGACACCGTCGCCCCTTCCTCGGTGACCCCCCATCCCGGCGCCGGGGCTATGACCTACGAGGTCCAGGCCGCTCTTCTGCGGGACCAGCTGACCGATGTCGGCAGCCTGCTGGCTCTCCGGGAGCACCTCGAGGGGATCGTCAACCAGTACCCGCCCTTCGGCCCCCGCCCGGCCGTGCTCCTGGTGGACCTCGACGGCTTCAGCCGGGTCAACCTCCACTACGGCGAGGCGATGGGGGATCAGGTGCTGGTGGCCGCGGCGGACCGCCTGCGGCGCTCCGGCGGTGAGGGGGCGTCCGTCTACCGCACCGGCGGGGACGAGTTCATCGTGATCCTGGAGCCGTCCACCACCATCGACGCCGTGGACCGGGCCGGTCAGATCCAGGCCGCGGTCAGCCAGCCGGTGGACGTCGAGGGGTACAGCATCCCGGTATCGGCCTCGATCGCCGTGGTCATGGTCGGCCACCGCCGCCGGGCCGACGGCCTGCTGAGGGACGCCGACGTCACGATGTACCGGGCCAAGACGGAGGGCGGCAACCGGGTCGACGTCTACAACTGGGAGATCGACAGCTGGTCGACCGCCCGCCGTCGGGACGTCGAGCGGCTGGCCAACGAGGTGGAGGAGCTGCGGCTCCAGAACCGGGTCCTGACCGAGGCGATGACCATGGACCCGGTCTCAGGACTGCCGAACGCCCTGGCCTTCGATGCCGACCAGCTCCAGGTACACGCCCGCTGGAAGCGTTCCAGCGAGCCCTACTCCGTGCTGCGGGCCCACGTCGACGACCTCGAAGACCTTCGCTCCTACTTCCGCACGGAGGACGGCTGCGCGGTGATCGTGGCGGTGGCCCATGCCGTGCGCGACACCATCAGGCAGTCGGATCGCGGCTACCTCCTGGAAGAGGGCGAGTTCGCCGTGCTGCTCCCCGGCGCCCGGATGCAACAAGCGGTCGCCGCCGCCGAACGGGTGCGATCCCGCGTCGAGAAGCTGGCTCTGCCGTATCCCGGCGATCCCGGCCGGCGGGTGACCGTGACCATCGCCGCCACCGAGGCCGGCTTCCGCCATGCCGACATGAAGGACGTGCTGGTCGAGCTCGACGACGTGCTCCGGGCCGCCACCGGCAGCGGACGCAGTCGGGTCGTCTGGCCCCGCTGATACGTCGCAGTCGGCCGCGTACGACACCGTCCTGAGAGGACGACTCGGGCGACCGCCCCCGCTGGTCGGGAGGGCTCCGCTCCGGTGTTGCAGATAAGGTGAGACCCGACAGCGCCCAGAGTCCCGGGGGGTGACCTTTGACGCTGAGCTCGACCGTCCATCGCATACATCCGGCACCCGAGCGGCTCCGCTCGTTCTTCGCCCCGAGGTCGGTCGCCCTGGTCGGGGCGACGGAGAACTCGCAGTGGTCGGTGTTCACCCACGCCAACCTGCGCCGCTACTCGCCCGAGGTGGCCCTCCACGTCGTGCACCCCCGCGCCGACACCGTCCACGGTCAGAAGGCGGTCCGCTCGGTGGCGGAGATCGACGAGCCGGTGGACCTGGCCTATGTGATGGTGCCGACCTCCGCGGTGCTCGATGTGGTCCAGGAGGCGGCCGGCGCCGGGATCGCCAACCTGGTCATCCTCACCGCCGGCTTCTCGGAGGCCGGACAGGAGGGGGAGGCGCTGGCCGCCCGCCTGGAGGCGCTGGCCGTCGGGCACGACCTCATGGTCCTCGGCCCCAACGGCAACGGTTTCGTCAACGTGGCCGGCGGGGTGGCACCGTACGGCCTGCCCATCTCCCCGCCGCTGGTGGCCGGGCCGGTGGGCATCGTGCTGCAGTCGGGCGGCCTGGCGTCGGCCGTGCTGGCCGGGGCCCAGGCCCGCGGCGTGGGGCTGAGCCTGATGGTCTCGACCGGGAACGAAGCGCTCATATCGGCCACCGACATCGTGCGCCACCTGGTCCACGATGACCACACCAGGGTGATCGGCGCCTTCCTCGAGTCCGTCCGCGACCCCGACGAGTTCCGCGACGTGGCCGTCCAGGCCCTCGCCGCCGGCAAGCCCATCGTGGCGCTCAAGGTGGGCCGCTCCGAGCAGGGGGCCCGCACCGCCCTGGCCCACACCGGTGCCCTGGCCGGCGACGACCGGGTCGTCGACGCCGCCTTCCGCCAGCTGGGCGTGATCCGGGTCGACTCCCTGGAGGAGCTCCTGGCCACCGCCGGCCACCTGGGTTACCACCCCGGTACGAGAGGCCGCCGTATCGCCGCCGTCACCGCGTCGGGCGGCGCGTGCGACCTGCTGGCCGACCGGGCGGCCGGCGAGGGTCTGGAGCTCCCCGAGTTCCCGGCCGCCACCACGCAGGAGCTCGCCGAGTTCCTGCCGCCGTTCTCGAACCCCCGCAACCCGCTCGATGTCACCGGATACGTGGTCGTCGACCCCCGCCTGTCGCTGCAGGCGCTCGACATCGTCGCCCGCGAGGCGGCCGGCCACTACGACATGATCCTGTTCGCGACCAGCTTTCCCCGCACCGAGCCGGCGGACCTGGGGCCCATCGAGCGGCGCCTGGATGCCCTGGTCTCGGCCCGCCGGCGGATACCGGTACCGGTCCTGCTGCAGACCTCCATCGTCTCGGACCTCCCGGCCTACGCCCAGCGGCTGTTCGACGAGCGCGGCCTGTACGTGCTCGACGGCATCGACCTCGGCATGCGGGCTCTCGGGCACGGGGCCCGCTACCACGAGCAGCGGGACCGGCTCCTCTCCCGCGGCCGGCTCGGGCCGCCGCCCGCCGTCGACCCGCCGGGGGCGAG
>JAKAXG010000274.1 GCA_021827225.1 Actinomycetes bacterium
CGGGCGGCCAGGTCGCCGATCTGGGGGGCGGACATCCCGGCGACGGTCAACGACCCGCCGTCGCCGGCGCTGACCTGCCCGCCGGCGGCGGTGATGGCGGCGGTGAACGTCTCCCGGTCGGGGGTGATCAGCCTGACGGCTCCCCCGCCGCTGCGGCTGACGAAGTCGGCCACGCTGGTCTCGGCGATCAGCCGGCCCCGGCCGATCACCACCAGCCGGTCGGCGGTGAGGGACATCTCGCTGATCAGGTGGCTGGAGACGAACACGGTCCGGCCCTCCGCCGCCAGGGCCCGGAGGAAGTTGCGGACCCAGCGGATCCCCTCCGGGTCGAGGCCGTTCACCGGCTCGTCGAACATCAGCACGGCCGGGTCGCCGAGCAGGGCGGCGGCTATGCCCAGCCGCTGGCTCATACCCAGCGAGAACTTCCCCGCCCTCCTGGACGCGACCGATGTCAGGCCGACCTGGTCGAGGACCTCCTCGACCCGGCGCAGCGGGATGTCGTTGGTGAGGGCCAGCCAGCGGAGGTGGTTGCGGGCGCTGCGGGCCGGGTGGAACGCCTTGGCGTCGAGCAGGCCGCCGACCTCCCGGAGGGGCCACGGCAGGTCGCTGTAGGGCCGGCCGTCGATCAGCGCCGAACCGGAGTCCGGGAGGTCGAGGCCCATGATCATGCGCATGGTGGTGGACTTGCCCGACCCGTTCGGCCCCAGGAACCCGGTGACCACGCCGGGTGGGACCTCGAAGGTCAGGCCGTCCACCGCCGTGGTAGCGCCGTAGCGCTTGGTCAGTGCGTGTGCCGTAATCATCACTCCACACGGTAAGGATCGACGCCTCCCGGGGGAATACGGCCAGTCGGCGTCTTCGGGGTGGGGTTAACCCCACCCCGGGTACGCGACCGCGGTCAGCCGCCGGGCGCCGGCACCGGCTCCCGCCCCGGGATCCGCCCGCTGGTCTCGGCGTTGGGGGCGGCCTGCTCGACCAGCGAGGTGACCACCGGGCCGAGATCCTCGGCGTTCCAGCGGGCGTCCCGGTCCACGCCGGGGCCGGCGTGCCAGCCCTCGGCCACGCTGATGTGCCCGCCGGCCACGTTGAACACCCGCCCGGTCACGTGCCCGGACTCGCCGCTGGCCAGCCAGGCGATCAGCGGGGACACGTTGCCCGGGTGCCTGCGGTCCCATTGGCCGGGGGTGGGGTCGGGCACGCCCCGGGCCCGGGCCAGGTTCTCCGTCATGCGGGTGCGAGCCCCGGGGGCGATGGCGTTGACCGTGACCCCGTAGCGGGCCAGCTCCTTGGCGGCGATGATGGTGAACGACGCGATGCCCGCCTTCGCCGCTCCGTAGTTGGTCTGGCCGACGTTGCCGTAGATCCCCGACGACGAGCTGGTGCAGATGATGCGGGCGTCGTTGGTCTCCCCCTCCTTGGCCCGGTCCCGCCAGTGAACCGCCGCCCAGCGCGAGGGGGCGAAGGTGCCGCGCAGGTGCACCCGCATGACGTCGTCCCACTCCTCGGGGGTCATGTTGACCAGCATGCGGTCCCGGAGGATGCCGGCGTTGTTGACCAGCACGTCGAGGCCGCCGAAGGTGTCGAGGGCGGTCCGCACCAGCCGCCCGGCGCCCTCCCAGTCCGACACGTCGTCCCCGTTGGCCACCGCTTCCCCCCCGGCGGCCCGGATGGCTTCGACCACCTCGTCGGTCGGCTGCTGGGAACGGCCGGAGCCGTCCACGTCCGAGCCGACATCGTTGACCACCACCCTGGCTCCCTGGCGGGCCAGCTCCAGCGCGTGCTCCCGGCCCAGGCCCCGCCCGGCCCCGGTGACGATGGCGACGCGGCCCTCACACAGTCCTGGCATCGCGGCTCACCTCTTCTCGACGCTCGGCTCTTTGGGCAGTCCGAGGGCCCGTTCACCGATGATGTTCTTCTGGATCTGGCTGGTTCCCGAGTAGATGGTGCCGGCCCGGCTCGAGAAGAACACGTCCTGCCACTCGTCGGTCTCGTAACCGGGCCCGTCGGGGCGGATCATCTCCCCGGTGCCGGCGACGGACAGGGCGATCTCCCCGAAGCGCTTGTGGTACTCGCTCCAGAACAGCTTGTTGACCGACGCCTCCGGTCCCGGCTCCTTGCCCTTGGCCAGGCCGGCCAGCAGGCGCAGGCCGGCGTAGCGCATGATCTGGACCTGGCTGTAGGACCAGGCCAGCTGCTGGCGGACCAGGGGGTCGGCGGCCTTGCCGTTCTTCTGGGCCAGGTTGATCAGGTCCCACACCTCCTGCTCGAAGGAGAGGTGGGCGGTGGTGGCGTTGCCGCCCCGTTCGAAGCCGAGGGTCGTCATGGCCGGGGCCCAGCCGTTGTTGATGCCGCCGATGACGTTGAACAGCGGCGCCCGGGCCCGATCGAAGAAGTCCTCGCAGAAGCCCGACGCCCCCGACATCTGCCGGAGGGGCCGGAACTCGACGCCGTTGTCCCGGGTGAACGGGACCAGCACGTACGACAGCCCCCGGTGCTTCGGCGCGTCCGGGTCGGTCCGGCACAGGACGAAGATCATGTTCGCCCTCTGCGCCCCGGAGGTCCACACCTTCTGGCCGGTGATCACGACCTCGTCGCCGTCGACGACCCCCCGGGTCTCCACCGCCCCGAGATCCGAACCGTGGTCGGGCTCGGAGTAGCCCTGGCAGTACACGTCCTGGCCGAGGATGATCCGGGGCAGGAAGTGGGCCCGCTGCTCCGGGGTCCCGTGCACGATGATCGCCGGACCGACCAGCGACTCCCCCATGCCCCGCCGCACCGGGGGCACTCCCTGGCGGCGCAGCTCCTCCAGCCACACGGCCACCCGCACCCCGTCCCAGCCCCGGCCGCCGACCTCCACCGGCCACTGCGGGCAGATCAGCTTGGCGTCCTGGAGGCGGGCCTCCCACTCCACGTGCAGCGGGTGCTCGGTGAAGGCGATCCGCTCGGCGCCGCGGCGGCCGCCGGCCACCTGGCCGCCGTTCCAGTTGGTCAGGTCCTTGAGGCCTTCAGGCGCATGGGCACCTATCCAGTCCCTCATCTCCCGGCGGAACTCCGTGATCTCCGGTCCGAGGTCGACGTCCATCCCTTTTTCCCCCTTGTGTCTCTCAGACATCGGCGCCGAGCACCAGGCACCCGGACGCCATGAACATGCCGCCGACGCCGAGAGCCACGCTGGTCTCGACGCCGGGCACCTGGTTGGCCGCCTCCTTGCGCAGCTGGCGCACCGACTCCTGGATCAGGAACATCCCGTACATCCCGGTGTGGGTGTAGGACAGGCCGCCCCCGTTGGTGTTGAGGGGCAGCCGCCCGCCCGGGGAGGTGTGCCCCTCCTCGATGAACGCCCCGGCCTCCCCCCGGCCCACGAAGCCCATGTCCTCCAGACCGTAGATGGGCAGGTGGGCGAAGGCGTCGTAGATCATCACGTGGTCGACGTCGGCCGGGCCGATGCCGGCCTCGGCGAACGCCCGGGCCGAGGCGTTGCGGAAGGCCAGCGAGGAGGTGAAGTCCTCCATCATCGACACCATCGGCGTCTCCGAGGCCTCGCCGGCGCCGAGCACGTACACCGGCGGCTTGGGCCCCGGCCGGGCCCGGGCCCACTCGGCCGAGGTGACCACCAGGGCGCCGCCCCCGTCGGTCACCAGGCAGCACTCCAGCAGGTGCATGGGATAGGCGATCATCCTCGACGCCAGCACGTCATCGACGCTGATCGGCTCCCGGTACATGGCCCGGGGCACGTCCGCCGCCCAGCGGCGCTGGGCCACCGCCACGCTGGCCAGCTGCTCGGGGGTCAGGCCGTAGCGCTTCATGTAGCGGAGAACGCCGATGGGGAACAGCGTCGGCGGCCCGGCGGGACCGTAGGGCGCCTCGAACTGGCCCTGCGGCGAGCTCGGGTCGGTCGTCCGGCGGGGCTCGCCGACCCGGGACCGGCCGGACTGCCCGTGGGTGACCAGGACGACGTCCGCCAACCCGCTGGCCACGGCGGCGGCGGCGTGGCGCACGTGCACCAGGAACGAGCAGCCGCCCACGGCCGTGAAGTCGACGTAGGTGGGCCGGATGCCCAGATGGTGGGCCACCACCACCGGCGAGATGCCGGCCGACGCCACCCCGTCGACGTCGGCCAGGGTGAGCCCGGCGTCGGCCACCGCCAGGCGGGCGGACTCGGCGTGGAGCTCGAGCGCCGACATGTCGGGGACCACCCCGATGCGGCTGGTCTCGGCGGCACCGACGATGGCCGCCTTCCCTTTGACGCTCACGGCCGGCCGGGCGGGGTCTGGCCGGCCGGGGTGAACACCGGCACCATCTGGTCCCCTCTGGCTTCGAAGCGGACCTCCAGGGGCATGTCCAGCTCCAGGTGCTCGGGGGTGTTGGGGACGCCCACGATGTTTGTCATCATGCGCGGCCCCTCCTCCAGCTCGACGACGGCTATGGCGTAGGGCGCGTCGGCTTCGAACCCGGGCGCCGGGCGGTGATTGATGAGGTAGGTGTGCAGCGTGGCCCGGCCGGACGCCTTCACCCAGGTGACGGCGGTGGAGCCGCAGTGGGGGCAGGCCGACCGGGGGTAGAAGAACGCCCGCCGGCAGGCGTCGCAGCACTGGATCAGCAGCTCGCCGCGGTTGGCGGCCTCCCAGTAGGGGGCGGTCTCCGGGGTGGGACGGGGGGCGGCCTTCATCCCCGCCCCGCCCCCGCCCCGCTCCCGGCCAGCTCCGCCAGCAGCGCCTGGCTGTAGGCCACCCGGCCGGTCAGGTCCCGGGGCGGCCGGCTGCACAGGGCCAGCGCCGCCTCGGCCATGATCTCGGGAGGTTCCACCTCCTGGGTCGGGTCGTCCGGCCGTACCAGATGATGAAAAAGGGTTCCCGGGGTGGGCACCACCCGGCTCGGCGACAGGGCGTTCACCGCCACGTTGGCCTCCCACACCTCCGCCGCCAGCCCGGTCGTCAACCGCTCCAGCGCCGCCTTGCACATGCCGTAGACGGTCCCGCCCGCCGACCGCCGGTCCCCCGGGGGGATGGCCGGGTGCCTGGCCGCCCCCGAGGAGATGTTGAGGATCCATCCCTGCCCGGCCCGGGCCATGGCCGGAACCGCCATCCGGGCCAGGTCCATGGGCGCGAAGACCTGCACCTCGAACATCAGCTGCCGGCGCCCGGGCGGGAAGTCCTGGACCGGGACGAACCAGGTGACGGCGGCGTTGTTGACCAGGATGTCGATGCCGCCCAGAGCGGACCCCGCCTCGTCGATCAGACGCTCCCGCTCCTCCGGCCGGGCCAGGTCCGCCGGTACGGCGAAGGCCCGGCCGCCGGCGGCGGTGATCTCTGCGACGGTCTCCGCCAGGCTGCCCTCGAACCGGTTGGTGCCCGGTTCGGCCGTCCTGGCGCTGACGGCCACGGCCGCGCCCTCGGCGGCGAACCGGCGGGCGATCGCCACCCCGATACCCCTGCTGGCTCCCGTCACCAGCGCCCTGCGCCCGCTCAGCACCCCGTCGGCCATCCGCTCGCTCCCCTTCTCTCCTGGTTGTCGGTTGTCACTGCTGCTGCCATACGGCCAGGGCGTCGAGCACCTCGATGTCCTCGCCGTCCACCCGCATCGGGTTGATCTCCAGGGTCTCGATCGGCAGGCCGGCGCCCAGCCGGCCGATCTGAACGATCACCTCGCAGAGCCGGTCGATGTCCGCCGGCCGGCTGCCACGGGCACCGTGGAGAAGCGGTGCCGCTCTGAGCTCCTCGAGCATGGAGGCCACCTCCGCCCGGTCGACGGGCAGCAGCCGGAGGGCCACGTCGCCCAGCACCTCCACCCACACGCCCCCCAGCCCGACCGACAGGACCTTGCCCCACGCCGGGTCGGTGACCACCCCGACCAGCAGCTCGACCCCGCCCGGGCGCATGGGGCCGACCAGCACCCCCTCGGCGCCGGGCTCGGCGCGCATCATGTGGTCGAACACGCCTGCCGCCTCGGGGGGGTCCACGCCCAGGCGCACCCCGCCCACGTCCGACTTGTGCAGCAGGCCGGGGGCGACGATCTTCATGGCGAGGGGCACCCCGTAGGCGCCGGCCAGCGCCGCCGCCTGCTCTGTGGTGGCGGCCAGCTCGGCCGGGGCGACCGGGATGCCGTGGTCGGCGAGCAGTCCCCTCACCCGGTGCTCGCCCCACACCCCCCTCGCCCCCGGCGGCGGGTCGACGGCGGGCGGCGGCCCGAGCCGGCCGCGGGAGAGGAGCCGGTCCCGCTGCTCGTGGTAGCGGGCCCCGTGCCCGAGAGCCCGCATGCCGAGGTCGATGCCGTCGAGCACGTACAG
>JAKAXG010000275.1 GCA_021827225.1 Actinomycetes bacterium
GGCTGAGCACCTCCGACTACGCGGTGTCGAACTACACGATCCCGGTCGAGGAGTCCATCCCTCCCCTTACCCAGCTCGGCACCCAGACCCAGAGCCTGCTCGCCAGCGACCCCTTCTACAACACCTACATCAAGGACATCCTGCCGACGGTGGTCCTGCCGCCCTGGGGCCCGTCATACACCGCGGCCTACACGCCCATCATGGACACCATCCAGCAGGTCATGACCAGCGGGACGTCGCCGGCCAGCGCGGCCAAGTCGCTGCAATCCCAACTCCAGTCGGCCCTGGCCGGAGCCAGCTGACAGGAGCTGCGTGACAGTCGTATCGACCGACGCCACGACGACCGCCGGCGGGCCGCCGCCGGCGGTGTCGAGGCGCTCCGGGCGGAGGCGGACCCGGGTGTTCGACTGGATGGCCATCCCCGCCATCGTGGTGCTGGCCGGGGTCATCGGCTACCCGATGGTGAGGGCCATCCAGCTGTCGTTCACCAACACCAACCTCCTCAACTCCGGGGGGAACAAGTCGGTCGGGTTCAGCAACTACCACACGCTGTTCACCAACGACCCCATCTTCTGGCAGTCGCTGGAGCACACGATGGTCTACACCTTCGTCTCGGTGGCGGTGGCCGGCCTGATCGGGCTGCTGCTGGCCCTGGCCACCGAGAACATGGGGGGGATCTGGCGGGTGGTGCGCACCTTGATGCTCACCCCCTGGGGGGTGCCGGTGATCGTCGTCGCCTTCCTCTTCTACTACATGTTCCAGGACCGGGGCGGGGTGGTGAACGAGGCCCTCATGAACCTGGGGATCATCCACACGCCGATCCTGTGGCTGGGCAACGGCCGGTGGGCCATGATCTCGGTCATCGTGGCCAACGTGTGGTCCACGACCCCGTTCTTCCTGCTCATGTTCACCGCCGCCCTGGCGTCGGTGCCGAACGAGGTCGTCGAGGCGGCCCGGGTGGACCGGGCCGGGGCCCTGTCCATGCTGACCAGGATCAAGCTGCCCTACCTGCGCACCGCCGCCGTGCTGGGGGCGCTGTTGATGGTCATCCAGAACTTCAACAACTTCCCCCTCATCTACTCGATGACCAAGGGGGGGCCGGTCAACAGCACCACCACCCTGGTGATCTACGTGTACCAGCTGGCGTTCGACCAGTTCCATCTCGGCTTCGCCTCCGCCGTGGGCGTCATCTGGCTGGTCATCCTCCTGGTGTTCGCGGCGGTGTTCATCCGGCTCATGAAGGAGCGCCCGGCATGACGGCCACCTTGTCGAGGGCCGAGCCGGCCGGCCGGGTCGAGGCGCCCAGCCGCCGGCGGCGCCTGCCGTGGGGCCCCGGGCGGATCGTGGCCGCCGTCCTGGTGATCCTCGGGCTGTGCGTGGCGCTGGCCCCGGTGTACTGGATGGTGGCCACCGCCTTCAAGACCCCGTTCGCCGCCAGTTCCATCACGCCCAGCTACTACCCCCACAAGCTGAGCCTGTCCAACTTCAACGAGCTGCTGGTCAAGGGGGCCGTCCCGTTCAAGACGTTCCTCGTCAACAGCGCCATCACCTCTTTGATCGCCTCGGTCGTGGCCGTGATCATCTCGGCCCTGGCCGGCTACAGCTTCTCCCGATCGAAGTGGAAGCTGCGGGGCGCCACCAGCATCGTGGTGCTGGCCACCCAGATGCTGCCCCTGGTGGTCTTCGTCGGGCCCCTCTACCTGATGCTCCTCGACGCCCACCTGCTCAACACCTACCTGGGCCTGATCATCGGCTACACCTCCTTCGCCATCCCGTTCGGGTCGTGGCTGATGAAGGGCTTCTTCGACGCCGTACCGGTGGAGCTGGAAGAGGCCGCCCGGGTCGACGGGTACGGCCGGTTCTCGACCCTGGTGCGCGTGGTCGCCCCCACCGTCATCCCCGGGCTGCTGACCACCGGGGTGTTCGTGTTCATCAACAGCTGGAACAACCTGCTCTACCCCCTGACCCTGGTGACGAGCAACTCCCACCAGACCCTGCCGCCGGGCCTGCTGGACAGCTTCGTCGGCCAGTTCAACACCGACTGGGGCGGCATGATGGCCGCCGCCGTCATCACCACCATTCCCCTGACCGTGGCCTTCTTCGCCGTCCAGCGTTACATGGTTCGGGGCATGACCGCCGGCGCGCTGGCCGGGACCTGACCGATACGAGAGCGCAGAGATGGCAACCATATCGATAAGAGGTGTAGAGAAGCGGTTCGGTGGGGGCCCGCAGGTCCTCCGCAGCTGCGACCTGGAGATCGAGGACCACGAGTTCCTGGTCCTGGTGGGACCGTCCGGATCGGGCAAGACCACCCTCCTGCGCATCATCGCCGGCCTGGAGGAGGCCACCACCGGCGACCTGTACTTCGGCGACCGCTGCGTCAACGACATCGACGTGGGCGACCGCGACATCGCCATGGTGTTCCAGAACTACGGCCTGTACCCGCACATGACGGTGCGCAACAACATGGCGTTCGGCCTGCGGCGCCGGCGGGTGCCCAAGCCGGAGATCGAGCGCAAGGTCACCGAGGCGGCCACCCTGCTGGGCATAGAGGCCCTGCTCGACCGCCGCCCCCGGCAGCTGTCGGGAGGCCAGCGTCAGCGGGTCGCCCTGGGCCGGGCCATCGTCCGGGACCCGGCGGTGTTCCTGCTGGACGAGCCGTTGTCCAACCTGGACGCCCACCTGCGGCTGCAGATGCGCACCGAGATCCTCAAGGTCCACCGGGCCGTGACCGCCACCACCGTCTATGTCACCCACGACCAGGTGGAAGCCATGACCATGGGGGACCGCATCGCCGTCATGCACGACGGGCTGATCCAGCAGTGCGGCTCGCCCCAGGAGCTCTACGACCACCCGGTGAACCGGTTCGTGGCCGGGTTCATCGGCACCCCGGCCATGGGCTTCCTCAACTGCTCGGTGAGCCGCAGGGACGGGGCGGTGACCCTGGTGAGAGAAGGCGTGAACCTGCAGCTGCCGCCCGAGGTCGCCTCGCAGCTCACCCTGCCCGACGGGGCACCGGCGGTGGCCGGGGTGCGGCCGGAGGACCTGCGGCTGGTCCCGGTCGGCTCGTGGCCGGAGGAGAACTCCCTGGTGCGGGGGGCGGTGGAGGTGGTGGAGCCGCTCGGGCCCGAGCAGCACCTGATCGTCGACGTCGGAGGCGACGTGATCACCGCCCGGGTGGGCCGCGACGTCAACGCCAGCCCCGGCGAGAAGGTCGGACTGGCCGTGTCGCCGAACCGCCTCCGGCTGTTCTCGGCCGACTCCGGGGAGGCCCTGCTGTGACCCGGACCGGCCCTCCGAGCTGAGCGACGGCGGTGCAGAAGCTCTACTCGGCGGAAGTGGTGCTGGCCGCAGGAGCCCGGCTGGGGGAGGGCCCGAGCTGGGACGCGACCCGCCGGCGCCTGCTGTGGGTGGACATCCCCGCCGGCCTGGTCCACCTCCTCGACCCCTCCAGCGGGGACGACACGACCCTGGCGTTGAACCAGCCGGTGGGGGCGGTGGTGGCCGACACCTCCGGTGGCCTGGCGGTGGCGGTCCGCGACGGTTTCGGCCAGCTGGACGACAGCGGCGAGTTCCAGCTGAGGTTCGACCTGGCCCGGCCCGGGTTCCGCATGAACGACGGCAAGTGCTCGCCCGACGGGGCCTTCTGGGCCGGGACCATGGCCGACGACGCCGGCAGCAGCACCGGCCGGCTCTACCGGCTGGCCCCCGGCTGGAAGGGATGGGAGCCGGCGCTCGACGGGCTGACCATATCCAACGGCCTGGCCTGGTCACCCGACGGCCGGCGGATGTACTTCATCGACACCCCGACCCGCCGGGTGGACGTGTTCGACACCGAGGCCGGCTCGGCCCGCCTGGCTGACCGGCGGGCGGTGGTGCGGGTGCCCGACGGCGCCGGGAACCCCGACGGGATGGCCATCGACGACGAGGGCTGCCTGTGGGTGGCGCTGGCCCACGCCGGCCGGGTGCAGCGCTACCGCCCGGACGGCACCCCCGACGTGGCCGTCGCCGTTCCGGTCCCCCAGGTGACCAGCTGTTGCTTCGGCGGCGACCGGGGCGACGTGCTGTTCATCACCACCGGCCGCCGCGGCGCCGAGACCGACCCGCTGGCCGGGGCGGTGTTCGCCTGCCGCCCCGGGGCCACCGGTCTGGCGGCGGTACCCTACCGGGGGGCGACCGGATGACCAATGTGGCGAGGGTCCCAGTCGGACCTCTTACCCCCACCGGTACTATTGACCACGCCGCTCCGACGTACGGACGCGCACCGACGAAGGGCTAGCGATGGACCCCCTCTGGAGTCCCATCAAAGAGACAGGCAGCCTGACCGACAGGATCGCCGAGCGGATCGACACGCTCATCACCAAGCAGCAGCTGGCCCCCGGCGCCCGGCTGCCGTCCGAACGGGAGATGGCCCGCATGCTGGGCGTCAGCCGCCCGGCGCTGCGGGAAGCGGTGAAGGTCCTCGCCGCCCGCGGCCGGCTGGTGGTCCGCCACGGTCAGGGCGTGTTCGTGGGCACCGGCGACACCGACTCCCTGCGGGGCCGGTTGCTCGGCCTTGAGGTGGACCTCATCGAGCTGTACGCCATGCGGGAGGTGCTGGAGGTTCCCGCCGCCGGCTGGGCGGCGCTGCGGGCCACCGCCGAGCAGATCGACGAGCTGGCCAACGCCCTGGCGGTGGCGGAGGAGGCGCGGACCGATCCCATCGACTTCGCCCGGCTGGGGAAGCTGGACGCCGAGTTCCACCTGCTGATCGTGAAGCTGGCCCAGAACCGCTTCTTGAGCGGGACGGTCGGCGTGCTGCAGGAGATGCTGGCCGCCGGCATGGAGACGACGCTGACCATTCCCGGCCGGGTGGGCCAGTCCCGCCGGGACCACCGGGCCATCTTCGAGGCCATCGCCCGCCGCGACCCCGACGCCGCCCGGGCCGCGGCGCTGGGTCACATCGAGGGGGCCCGCGACGCCGCCGTGGAGCGGGTGCGACTGGACAGCCGGCCCCTCTCCATGGACGGCTCCGGGACGATGTCCCGGAGGTCGCGCCCGGCCGGATGACGCCCTTCCCCGCACAGGTACGGTGAGCCGGCGCTCACCGGGGGGTTTGTTCGCCGGGCTGGCTTCCACCGCCGCACCGTCTCTTCTCATCCTCATATTCCTCAGCCGGGCGTCGCAGAACGCCGGCCAGACCACCTTCCCGCTGATCGGGCGGGACCTCCTGGGCATGGGGCAGTTCGCGGTGGGGGCCGCCGTGGCCGCCGCCGGGCTGGCCAACGTGCTGTTCTCCACGTTCCTGGTGGGCGGCCGCCGCCGCTTCTCCGCCTCCGCCCTCCTGGCGGTGGGCCAGACCGTCGCCCTGGTCTCGTTCGTCCTGCTGACCGTCCCGGCCGGGCGGATCGGGCTGTGGGTGGGCGCGGTGGGCCTGGGGGCGGCGGCCGGCATCGTCTTCCCCAGCCTGATGACCGTGGTCGCCCGGGGGTCGGGCGGCCGTCGCACCAAGGCCCTGGCGCTCATGTCCCTGGCCCTGTCGGCCAGCCTGGTCGCCGGTCCCCTGCTCGAAGCGGGGGCGCTGCGCGGCTTGGGGGACTCCCTGCGCGGCGGGCTCGGGGCGCTGGTGGCGCTGCCGGCGGCGGCGACGGTGCTGGCCGTCAGGGCCGCCCGGCGCGACCGGCGCCGGCTGCGGGTCGGGGACCCGGTCGGGGAGCGGCGGAGAGCACCGGCCGGGGAGCGGGCCGTCCCGCCCGGATCGTCCCTGGCCGGCGCGTTCCGCCTGGCCCTCACCGTCATGCTCACCTACCAGGTGCCCTTCGTGGCCATCGTGGGCTTCGGGGCGCTGCTGGCCCGCCGGGCCGACGGCATATCGGCGTCGGGGGCCCAGGTGGCCTTCGGGGCGTTCTTCGCCGCCTCGGCGGGGGTCCGCCTGCTGCTGGCCGCCCTCACCCCCGACCGGCACCTCGGCCGCATCCTGGCCTCCTCCGCCGCGCTCACGGTGCTGGGCGTGGCCGGGGTGGGCCTGGCCCGGAATTTCCCCGAGCTTCTGGGGGCCATGGCCGTCCTCGGCGTCCCCCACGGCACCACCTTCCCCCTGGCCTCGTCGATCCTGGCCGAGCACGCCCACGCCGACGAACGGCAGCTGGTGCGGGCGAACGGGCGGCTGATGGCCGGCACCAACGCGGCCAGCGTCATCGTCCCGTTCGTGTTCGGGGCGGTGGCGTCGGTGCTGGGCTACCGGGCCATGTTCCTGCTGCTCGAGGTCCCCCTCGCCGTGGCGGTGA
>JAKAXG010000276.1 GCA_021827225.1 Actinomycetes bacterium
CAGACCGTAGGCGCTCGAGAGGAACGACACGGCGTGGCCGGCGGCCGGGGCGTCCACCACGATGCAGTCCGGGGCGCCCGGGGCGCCGGCGGCGATCTGGGTCTCGATCTGCTTCACCTTGCCGAGAACCAGGATGTCCTTGATCCCCGGGACCGCGGTGGCGATGACGTCGAGGGTGCCGGTGGAGGTCAGGCGCCGGCTGATCCGGCGCATGCCCCGGTCCTCCAGGTACTCGACCAGGGCGTCGTCGGGGGTGAGGGTGCGGGCCCTCAACTCCGCCGATCCGGGACCGGCCGCCCCCGCGTCGAGCAGGACCGCCTCCTCGTAGGTGAGGCTGGTGGGGTGGTCGAACAGGGCGGGCAGGCCGCTCTTGCCCTCCACCTCCACGATCAGCACCCGGTAGCCGGCGGCGGCGGCCAGGTAGGCCAGGGCGGCACTCACCGTGGTCTTACCTACCCCGCCCTTGCCGGCCACGATGGTCACCCGGGCCGGCGGGCGGAAAGCTTTGGGATCCACGTCCCTCCCATGACGGAGCGGCTGCTAGAGGTCGAGATTCAGCTTAGAGACCGCCGCAGGATTGAGAAAACGGACAGGAGGCGGCGCGCTCCGCCGCCCGGCGACGTCGGGCGGCGGGCCCTCGGGCCCCAACCCCCGGGGGCAACCTACCCGACTCCCCGGCGCTCCCCACCCAAAAGGGAAAGTGCTGGTCAGCGGGGGCGGCAATCCGCTGATTACCCCTTGTCCAATGATTGTGATGGCGCTACGTTGCACTTGAAGTTCAAGGGGGATGGCTAGTGAGTGTTGTTCACGTAGAGGAGTTGTGGCAGGTAAAGGCCGCGTGCCGGGGTCCCCACACGTCGCTGTTCTTCCCGCCCTCCCACTTCGAACGCAAAGAGGACAAGGAGTACCGCGAGGCGCAGGCCAAGGCCATCTGCGCCTCCTGCCCGGTGCGCAAGCCCTGCCTGGAGTACGCCCTGCGCATCCGTGAGCCCCATGGCATCTGGGGCGGGCTCAACGAAGCGGAGCGCCGGGCCCTCAGCCCCCACTGAGCCCGTCCCGCCGACGTCCACCCCCGACAGCCGGTATCCCTCACTTGTATTAACCCGGATGTAACCTGCGGTTCATGCCGCACCCTTCCGATCCCCACCACCTGGAGTGGCGTTCGGTCACGGTTAGCGGTCGCCGGGTCAATTTCGGGGTGGGCGGGACCGGCACCCCGGTGCTGTTCCTGCACGGCTGGGCCCTGGGCCGGAGGGCCTACAAGCGGGCCCTCAAGCGGCTGGTGCAGATGGGCTGCCGGGTGTACGCCCCGGCCCTGCCCGGATTCGGGGGCAGCGCCGGCCTGCCCGCCGGCCACGACCTCGAGGACTACGCCGTGTGGGTGTCCCGTTTCTGCGACGCCGTCGGGGTCGGGTCCCCGGCCTTGGTGGCCGGCCACAGCCTGGGCGGGGCGGTGGCCGCCCGCTTCGCCCACGACCATCCGGAGCGGGTGGCCCACCTGGTGTTGATCAACGCCGTGGGCGCCGCGGTCTGGAAGGATGTGGCCGGCGAGGTGCGTTACCTGGCGGAGAGGCCGCTGTGGGGATGGGTGGCCGATTTTTCCGTGGACATCGCCACCAGCCACGGCGTGAGCCAGACCGTGAGGGCCATCGTGGAGGACGCCGTCCCCAACGTGGTGCGCAACCCTGTGGCGCTGTGGCGGGCGGCCGGCCTGGCCCGCCGGGCGGACCTGCGGGCCGAGCTGGAGCGCATCCGCAGTGACGGGATCCCGGTCACGGCGCTGTCGTCGGAGGGGGACCTGATCATCCCGCCGGCCAGCTTCGACGCCCTGTGCCGGGTGCTGGGGGTGGACGGCCGGGTGGTGCCGGGCCGGCACTCGTGGATGCTCGGCCGTCCCGACACCTTCGGGGCGGTCATGGCCGGGCCGGTGGCCGCGGTGGCCGCCGCCGGACGGGCCCCGGCGCTCCGCCCGGCGGCCAACGAGTAGCGGCGGGTCGCGATGTGCCCTGGGTAGCTGTCTGCCGCGTCGATGACATCCCGCCCGGGCGGGGCTGGCCGGTGACCGTGGGGGAGCACCGCATCGCCGTGTTCCGGACCTCCGGCGGCCTGCGGGCGGTGGACAACCGCTGCTCCCACGTGGGCAACCCCATCGATGACGCCTCGGTGTCGGGTGAGGTGATGACCTGCCCGTGGCACGGCTGGCGCTACGACCTGCGCACCGGGGACCACCTGACGGTGTTCGGTCACCGCAGCGGGCTGCGGACCTACCCGGTGCGCTCCGACGGGGACCAGGTGCTCGTCGAGGTCGACTAGCCCCCGGGAAAAAGGATCCCGGCGTGGCGCCGCCCCTGTCACTTCCGGGGCCCCGCCCTGCGCGAAGCTCTAGCCGCCATGACCCTGGTGCGGCGGATCTTCAAGAGGCTGTTCGGCTCGGTGGTCCTGGCGTCGGTGACCCTGGTCGGGGCCCCGGTGGCCTTCGGGGCGACGGTGCTGGCCGGGCTGATACTGCTGCCGCTGCCGGCGACCATCCCCCTGCCCAGACCGAACCCGACCATCCAGCCCACGGTCATCTACGACCGCTACGGGCACGTGATCGCCTCCCTCCAGCAGTTCGACCGGAACGTGCCCTTCACCGACGCCCAGGTCCCGCAGGTCCTGAAGGAGGCGGTCATCGCCGATGAGGACAGCAACTTCTACCACGAGGGCGGCATCGACATCCGGGGGATCCTGCGGGCCGCCTGGGCCGACATCCGCAACCAGGCCACCGTCCAGGGCGGCTCCACCATCACCCAGCAGTACGTGAAGCTGGCCTACACCCACGGCAGCCGGACCCTCTACCGCAAGATCCGGGAGGCCATCCTGGCCAACCAGCTGGCCCGGGAGGCCGACAAGGAGCAGATCCTCTACCACTACCTCAGCATCATCTACCTGGGCGACGGCAACTACGGGGCCGCCTCCGCGGCCGAGACCTACTTCCACGTGCCGATCAGCCGGCTGAACGCCTCCCAGTCGGCCACCCTGGCCGGGCTGATCCCGGCGCCCAGCGCCCGGGCCCCGGAGCAGCACCTGGCCGTGGCCGAGGTCGGCCGGGAGCTGGTGCTGAAGAAGATGTTTCAGCAGCACTACCTGACCGCCGCCCAGTACCGGGCGGACCTGGCGGCCAAGCTGGCCATGGCCGGCCCGGGGGCCCCGCCGGGGGCGACGCTGGTGTACCCGGAGACCCCGGTCCCCACCAGGTTCCCCGACTTCGTGAACTACGTGACTCTGTGGCTGGAGCAGCACTTCTCGCCCCAGGTGCTGCAGTCGGGCCTGCGGGTGCAGACCACCCTGGACCCGGCGGTCCAGAACGCCGCCTACGCCGCGGTCGACGCCAGCCTCCGCGGCTCGGCCTACCCGGTCAACATGGCCCTGGCCTCGGTGCAGCCCCAGACCGGTTTCGTGGAGGCCCTGGTCGGGGGACGCGGCTACGGCGGGACCGGCCCCGGCCAGCAGGTCAACCTGGCCCTCGGCGGCTGCGCCCCGCCGGTCAAGGGAGCCAAGGTGTACTCGCCGGCCCCGTGCTGGTCGGGGGGCATGATCGGCGGGGGAGGGGCGGGCCGCCAGCCCGGCTCGTCGTTCAAGCCGTTCACCCTGGCCGCGGCGTTCGAGAAGGGCATCCAGCCCTCCACCGTGTACCACTCGCCGTTCATCTACCAGATCCCGGGCTGCGTGGTGGCGCCCGGCCAGCCGGCCACGACCTGCCAGGTGCACAACGACCCCGGTGAGTTCGGCGGGCCGCTCACCGAGACGCTGGCCGAGGCCACCGCCCAGTCGACCAACACGGTGTACGCCCAGGTGGCCGAGCAGGTCGGCTGCCCGAAGATCGCCGCCACCGCCGCCAAGCTGGGGGTGGAGACGGCGTTCTACTCCACCCCGCCGTTCTACTACTGCGCCACCTACACCCTGGGCGAGCTCGGGGTCTCCCCCCTGGACATGGCGTCGGCCTACGGGGTGTTCGCCGACCACGGCCAGCGGGCCGTCCCCACCCCCATCCTCGAGGTCGTCAACGCCCAGGGCAAGGTGCTGGTGGACAACATCAAGCCGCTCCCGAAGACCACCACCGTGCTGCCCGCGGCCGTGGCCGACAACGTCACCAACGTCCTGCAGGGGGTCATCACCGGCGGTACCGGCACCACCGCCGCCATAGGCCGCCCGGCCGCCGGCAAGACCGGCACCACCAACAACAGCAGCGACGCCTGGTTCGTGGGATACACGCCCACCCTTTCGACCGCGGTGTGGATGGGCAACGAGAACAGCGACGCCACCTCCCTCGGGGCGGTGCGCGGCTGCCTGGTCGGGGGCGGCTGCTACACCGTGGGCCAGGTCTACGGCGCCACCTGGCCGGCCACCACGTGGCGGGAGTTCATGACCGCGGCCCTGGCCAACGTGCCGGCGACCCCCTTCAGCGCGCCGCCGCCGCTGGTCGCTCCCCGGGCCGCCGCCGCCCTGCAGGGCCCGTCCACCCCCACCACCATCCCCATCGAGCCGGGCAGCCCGGCTTCGGTGCAGCCGACGCCGTCCGGCGGTCCCTACACCGTCCCCCCGCCCACCCCGTCGGCGCCTCCGCCGGTGGTGGCGCCCACCACGACCACCACCGTCCCACCGGAGACCACCACCACCGTGCCCGGCCCGTCGGGCACCACCACCACCGTGCCCGGCGGCAGCGGACCCGGCCCGCCGTCGGGTGGCTTCGGGCTGTAGCCCGGGGGGAGCCGGGTCGCCGACCCTGCGCCCGCCGCCCGGTCAGCCGGTCACTGGCGCCGGCGGCTGGCGTGCATGGCGCCGGCCCGGACCAGCACCCGGGTGGTGCTCACCCCGTCACCGGTGCTGGTGACCTCGGTGCGGATGTCGCCCGGCGGAAGCGCCTCCAGGTCGATGCCCCGGGAGGCCAGCAGGGCGGTGGCGATGAGCCGGGCGTCGTCGGCCACCTCGGGGGTGCCACCCGGGGTGCTCTCGACCACGATCCAGTCGGTGTGGGCCACCCGGTTGTAGCGGGTCGGCTGCCAGTCGGCGCGCGCCGGCACCCGGGTGTCCCCACCCCGCTTGTGCTCGGTGAAGACGCCCCACAGCATGAGCGTCGCCACCATCACCCAGCACGCTGCGAAGCCGACGATCTCTGCTACTCCCATGGACCCTCCCGCCGTCAGGCTATCGCGCCTTTGAGCGGTCCGGCCGGGGCGTCGGCGCTGGGGACAACAGGTCGGTTCAGTGGCTGCCGACCAGGCTGCCGCCCGGGCAGGACAGCACCTTGCTGCAGGCCGCTTCCACGTAGGGGACGTAGTAGGCGCCGGAGCTGGTGAAGCCCAGCGGGGCGTAGGTGCGCGAACCGACGGCCACCACCTGGCCCTTCTGGTCGACCACGGGACCGCCCTGGAACGAGGTGCCGATGGCGGTGTCGACCACCAGGCCGCTCGTCGAGGCGTCGACCACGAAGCCCTGGGTGATCGAGGCGCCGGCGGTGCCCAGCCCCGAGACCGCGAACAGCCGGTCGCCGGGCTGGGCGGCCGGCGTGGTGGGCGCCGCAACGAGGGGCCTCAGGCCCCCCCTGGGCAGGACCAGCAGGGCCAGGTCGTACTGGGGGTCCCAGGTGCGGACCGAGACCTGGGTGTCGGTGCCCCCCTGGCGGACGTACACCGGCGGGCCGGGGGAGCGGGTGGCGGCCGCCACCGTCGTGTAGGAGGTGATGAGCAGCGACTGCGAAGGGCTGGAGGAGATGACGAAAGCGGAGCCGACCGAGGGCTGGCCGTTGGCGTCGAGGGTGTGGACGAAGAACACCGACGGGGCCATCTGCCTGGTCAGCGCCGCCAGCTGGGCCGGTCCCACCTGGAGGGCCTGGGCCGCCTTCAGCTGGCTGGCCACTTCGGCTCTGGCGTTGTCCACGGTGGCCTTGAGGTCGGCCTGGGCTCTGGCGAACTGGCCCTTGTAGCCGTCGATCAGGGTGTTGACCCTGGTGTTGGTCTGGTCCAGCCGGTACTGGTAGTAGGAGTAGAGGACCACCCCGCTGAAGCCGGCCCCGATGGCGAAGGACAGGATCAGCATGGACAGCCCGATGACGCTGCGGGGCAGGACCCGGTAGCGGAGCATCCCCCGGCGGGTGGTGGGGATGGGGGAAGGGGGGTCGGGCGTGGCCTGGCCCCACTGGTAGCCGGTTCCCGTCGGCGGCACCGGTCCCGTGGCCTCGCC
>JAKAXG010000277.1 GCA_021827225.1 Actinomycetes bacterium
GCAGAGCGGCTGGGCGTATGTCCGGCCGTGAGCCCGGTGGAAGGCCGCCGCGTGCCGTGGAGTTCGCCGCGGCCCCTTTCGACATGGTGGAGGACCTGTGCGGGGACCCGGCCGCGGAGCTGGTGGTGTTCATGGCCGGGAACCAGTACATGGTGGTCCCCGACCTGGTGGACGGCTTCCTGTCCGCCCACCGGTCGATCGGGTCGATGTTCTGCGAGACCCTTCCGCCCGGTGTGATCGCCGCCCAGCTGCGCACCGGTGGCCTGCGAATGGGATCGCTGGAGCTCCGGGTCCGCCCTGACGTCATGGCATCGAGCCCGAAGGCCCTCGCCGAGCTGCAGCGCGACGGCCTGGTGGGCCCGGCCCGGACTTACGCGAGCAACGACCTGGCCCTCCTCGTGGCGTCGGGCAACCCGGCCCGGGTGGGCGGCTGGGCTGATCTGGTCCGTCCCGGGTTGCGGGTGGCGTTTCCCGATCCCCGTACCGAGGGAATCGGAGCCCTGGCCCTGGAGGCTCTGGAGGCGGCGGGCGGTGCCGGCCTGCGCAGGAAGGTGGAGATGGAGAAGGCGTCAGCCGGCGAAGTGGTCTTCACCAGCATCCACCACCGTCAGGGCCCGGCCTGGCTGGCCCAGGGAGCGACCGACGTCGCGGTGGTGTGGTCCACCGAGGCCCACTACCACCTCGGACGGGGTGGACCCTTTGAGATCGTGGCCATCCCCGAGGCGGACAACCGACGAGGCGACTACGCGGCCGCCGTGGTGGCCGGCGCCGATCATCCCGAGGCCGCCGGCTGGTTCGTTGATCATCTCTGCGGCAGGGCCGGCCGAGCGGCGTACGCCAGGCACGGCTTCACCGTCGTATCCGACGGCACCGCCTGATCCAGCGCGGCCGAGCCGGCGATGAAGGGCCATCCTCGGGCCCCTTGCCGGACCCCGGCTTCCATCCGCCGGGTCTGATGGGAGCCACCGGCCGGGGCCGATGGACCAGCGCAGGCGGACCGTGGCCCGGCGGTAGCCGGAGTCAGGCGGCCAGGTGCTCCCAGTGCGGCGCGAGACCGACCCACGGTCCTTGGGCCACTACCCGTCCTTCGACGAGGACGATGACCCGGTCGGCTAGCTGCAGAGCCGACCGCTTCGAGGTTGAGGCCACCACGGTGGTCCCCCGGCGGCGCAGCGCCTGCCAGAGCTCCTGCTCGGTGCTGGCGTCGAGGGCGCTGGACACGTCGTCTGCCAGGAGGAGCTCCGCTTCTGCAGCGAGGGCCCGGGCCAGCGCCAGTCGTTGTATCTGTCCCCCCGATAGGCGCACGCCACGGTGCCCGACAACGGCGTGCGCGCCTCCGGCCTCGTCTATGTCGGTGCCGAGGCGCGCATCGCGGATGGCATCGCCGAGGTGGCGCTGGTGATCGAGCCTGATGTTGTCGGAGAAGGTCCCGGACAGCACGAGCGGGATCTGAGCGACGTAGGCGACCTGCCCCGGTCGGAGGAAGATCTGCGGGTCGGTCACGGGCTTGCCGTTCCACAGGACGGCGCCGCTGTGATCGACCAGGCCGGCCAGGGCCGCCAGAAGGCTCGACTTGCCGGAGCCGACAGGGCCGATCAGCACCACCATCTCCCCGGCATCCACCGAGAAGCTGACCTCGTGAGCGCCGATGGTGCCGTCGGGATGCCGGGCGGTCAGGTCGCGCACCTCCAGCCGCTCGAGCCCGGTCCTGGCCGGGATTGGCGGGACCGGCGCAGATCCGGCTACCAGATCGACGTCCGGCGGGAGTTCCATGAGATCGCGCCCGCCGGCCAGACCCGCGGTGGCGTCCTTCCAGGAGCGGACCCCGGGCGCCTCGGTGATGACCGAGCCGGCGACCCGCCCGAACCATTCGAACCCGCCGACCGCCGTCGACACCAGGAGGGCGGTGGCGACGCCCCAGCCTCCGCCGAGAAAGATGAGCCAACTGCCCACCACACCGCACTGCACGAGCACCATCGGGACGCCGTCGAGCAGGCCCTGAACCCGATGCTCCCGCACAGCGGCACCGACCCGGCCCCGGTCGATCTCCCGGAGATGACGATGTACTGCGGGAATGGCCCCAGCGAGCTTCACGGTTCGTGCCGCGTCGAGCACCGACGCCAGGGAGCGACCGAAGCGGGCCCGAGCCTGCGAAGACGCGGCTGCCGATCGACCGGCGAGGGGGGAGCCTGCGGCGGACGCGATGGCCGAGAGTGCCATCACGAGCAGGAGTACCGCGCCTGCCAGCGCGCTCCCCCCGGCGATGGCTGTCACGGCCGCGACCACGATTCCGTTGAAGAAGTCCACCCATCGGTCGGCGTAACGGGCGAACCGGTCGCTGTCCATCGCTCGCGCAACCACCTCACCAGGTGGGGTGCGGGGGAGCCGTTGCTGCATGGTTTGGCCCCGCAGGACGGCCAGGCGCACCCGCAGCATCACCGCTACCCACCACCGGGGGTAGACGGTGAACGCCAGGGAGAGAAGCAGCGGAGCGGCCAGCAGGGAGCACACCAGCAGGGCTGCTCGCCCGGTCGGGTCCTGTCCGGCGGACAGGGCCGCCACCACCTGGCCCCACAGGAAGCCGGTCAGCGCACCGAACGCACCCGTAATGGCGCCGAGCAGGAACAGGAGCGCGCCGCCGATCCCCCAGGCCGGATGGATTCGAAGAGCGGACCACGTGCTGCGCGCCAGGCCCGGGCCGGTCCCGACCGGATCCGCTTCGGGCGCCGTGCCGGCCCACCTCGGCCGTCCCGCCGATCCGCCCACCTCCGGCACCGCGGGGTCGGTTGCCCCCGGCGCCCTGGACGCCCCGTCTGCCGCCTCCGAGGCGTTCGAAGTCCCCGCACCCGAGGCGTCGAGCAGGTCACGGAAGGGACCGCCCACCCGGGCCAGCACCTCGCGGGGTCCCACCTGGACGATACGGCCGCCATCGAATACGGCCACCTGCTGGGCCCGGGCGGTGGTGGACAGACGGTGGGCGATCACGACGCCCGTCCGGCCCGCCAGGAGACGATCGGCCGCCTTGGTGATCCGGGCCTCGGTGACCGGATCCATGCGGGCGGTGGCCTCGTCGAGGACCACGACCTCGACATCGCGTACCAGCAGGCGGGCGAAGGCCACCAGCTGCTCCTCGCCTGCCGACAGGGCCGTACCGCCGGGGCCGATCACGGTGTCGAGACCCGCTGGGAGCGACGCCACCCACTCGGTCAGGCCCAACTGCTGCATTGCTTCCGTGACCACCGTGCGCGGAACGTCAGCGAACAGGCCGACGTTCTGCTCCACTGTCCCGGCGACCAGCTCCGTCCGTTGGGTGACGACACCGACCGCGGCCCGGAGTTGCTCCAGATCCAGCGCCCGGACATCGACGCCGCCCACCAACACGGCCCCTGGCGGCGGCTCGACCGCTCGAGAGATGAGCGAAGCCAGCGTGGACTTGCCCGAACCGGTACGTCCGACGAATGCAACCGTCGTACCGGCCGGGACCTCGAGGTCGATGTCGCGCAGGCAGAAGTTGCCGTGCGGGTACGCGAATCGGAGCCCCCTGATCGAGATCCCGATAGGGCCGGTCGCCATCGGCCGACCGCCCGACGGCTCGGTCCTGGCGCCCATCAGCCCCCGTATCCGGGTAACCGCGCCCATGCCTGCCTGCAGGTCGGGGAGGTGGCGTGCGGTCTGGTCGATCTGACCCACGAACTGGCTGGTTACCAGGAACAGGGTTACCAGTGAGGCGACCGGCATCCGGCCGCCGGCGGAGAGGGCCACACCGGTGACGGTGATGGCAGCCAGGAGCCCATGGAGGAGCAGCCCCAGCCGGCGGCCCAGGCGGCTCGAGGTGTCGCATGTGCGGGCCACCCGCTCGTGCACTACGGCCGACAGCTCCGCGCACCGGCGGACCAGATACGCCTGGCCCAGGCTGGAACGCAGGTCGTCGCGGGCGGCCACTCCTTCCTCCATGACGGCGGCATGGTCGGTCCAGGCCATCTCCTCGGCGAACTTCCGCTCGGCCACTTGGGTGGTGAGCGGCCGGGCGACGAGGTAGGTCGCGGCCCCGGCGATGGGGAAGACGATCCATGAGGGCCACCAGGTCAGCCCGGCCACAACCCACATGGGGCCGAGGCGTAGCAGCATCCTGACGAGGTCCCACGCCACCCTTCTCAGCAACGTCCCCAACTCGTGCGTGTCGTCGTCGACACGGTCGAGGATCTCGCCCACCGCCTGCTCCGACAGTGCATCGACGGGCTGGTACAGCGCAGCCGACAGCAGGTCGGCCCGCAGCCGGCCCTCGGCCCGGTCCACCACACCGGCCCACACCGCCCTGCCGACGGTATCGAATAGCGCCCCACCGACGACGCAGAACCCGAGCAGCGCAACCAGAGTCCCGGTGGGTCGCGCGGCAACCCGCCCCACCACCACCGTCCCCGCCGACTGCCCCAGCGCGGCCAGCGCCGCCGCGCCCAGCGCCACCGCCGCGCCCCGGCTGTGCAGGCGTGACAGGGCCACCGCGCGGCCGGTGTCGCCGGTGGCGGATTGGGCGTCCGTCGACCCCTCGTCGGCGGCCGGATCGGCGAAGGTCGTCGAACTCATGGCCTATCGACGCTACGGCGCTTCGTGCGGACCAGCATCCGATTTACGCAGGGAGTCCCCCGTCCGGCTCCGGGTCCGCCAGGCCCGTTCGGGACCGAATCCGCCGGGGCGGATGTCGGCGCTCCAAGCTCCCGGGGGGCATCCCAGGGCTGGGGCCCTGAAGTGGCCCGAGGCCGGCCGGCCGGCCACCTCCAGCGGTCGGGCGCCACGCTCGGAAACATATGGGCGGTCCGGCGATCCCACCGGCCCGAACGGCCCGGTCCGGCCCCGGTCGCGTTGATATGGTGCGCCCGATGCGCAGCACAGGGGTGGACTCCCGGGCGGCCCGAACAGCCCTGGGGATGATGGCAGCCACCTTCGTGGCGGCCGTAGCGCTGGTGCCCGGAGCTTCTGTCGCCGGCGCCGCCACACCGGCGGCCGGGCCGCAGCAGGGCTACTGGTTGATGACCACCGACGGGCAGGTTCTGGGCTACGGGAGCGCCGCGCCGGGCGCGGCGGGCCCGCTCGATCCCCTGGCCAAGCCGACGGTGTGCATGAGCTCCACCAGCGACGGGCGGGGGTACTGGCGGCTCGGCTCCGACGGTGGCGTGTTCGCCTCCGGTGACGCCGGGTTCTACGGCTCGACCGGGGGCATGCAGCTGAACGAGCCGGTGGTGGGGATGGCACCCACCCCTACCGGTCACGGTTACTGGCTGGTCGCTTCCGATGGGGGCATATTTGCTTTCGGTGACGCCGGGTTCTACGGCTCGACCGGGGGCACCCCCCTGAACCGGCCGGTGGTGGGGATGGCACCCACCCCTACCGGTCACGGTTACTGGCTGGTCGCTTCCGATGGGGGGATATTCGCTTTCGGTGACGCCGGGTTCTACGGCTCGACCGGCGGCACCCCCCTGAACCGGCCGGTGGTGGGCATGGCCTCTACGCCGTCGGGCCACGGTTACTGGCTGGCCGCTTCCGACGGGGGCATATTCGCCTTCGGTGACGCCGGGTTCTACGGCTCGACCGGCGCCGTCCCCCTGGCCCAGCCGGTGGTGGGCATGGCCTCTACGCCGTCGGGTCACGGTTACTGGCTGGCCGCCTCCGACGGCGGGGTGTTCAGCTTCGGTGACGCCGGGTTCTACGGCTCGGCCGGGGCCAGCCCGCCGGCCGCGCCGGTCGTGGCCATCGACGCCCCCGGGCACCAGGGCGGATGCCTGGGCGCCGCGGTCCCCACCCCCGCCGCCGTTCCGGGCCCCGGCGGCCCGGCCGGGGAGGGGCGCTGGGCCCCGCTCGGCCAGGACGTCGGTTCGACCCCCGCCATGTACTCCACCGTGCTGCGTCCCTCGCCCGGTGTGCCGGCCGCCTCGGTCGTGTGGATCGACACCGGCCGGACCCGGCTCCGCCAGTACGCCGGTTCCGCCGGCGAGCCGCCGGGGAACTTCCGCTACACCACGGCGGTGGCCGGCCCCGACCGGGCGTCGCTGCTGTCCGGCTTCAACGGCGGCTTCCACGTGACCGAGTCCGGCGGGGGCTGGTACTCCGAGGGTCAGATGCCCTTCCCGCTGCTCAACGGAGCCGCTTCGCTGGTCATCGACACCAACGGTGTCCCGAGGGTCGGGGTGTGGGGCCGGGACTTCGGCCCGTCGCTGGCCGGGG
>JAKAXG010000278.1 GCA_021827225.1 Actinomycetes bacterium
GGGCAAAAGCCCAGGATCTGGTGGGCGAGGGGGGACTTGAACCCCCACATCCTTTCGGACACAGGAACCTGAATCCTGCGCGTCTGCCAATTCCGCCACTCGCCCGAGTGGACTTCCGAGCATATACGAAGACGGGGAGGCGGTCGCCAGACGGCCCACCCGATGAGCAGAACGGGCCCGACCGGGGTAGAGATTCCCCGCGTCGACTGATCGCACCCGCGGAGGGGTACTCTCTGGATGACCATGGGACTACAACAATTTGAGCGACGTCTGGAGAGGATGGTCGAGGGTGTGTTCGCCCGGGCCTTCCGGGGCGGCCTGCAGCCCGTGGAGATCGGCCGCCGTCTCACCCGCGAGATGGACCTGCGTCGCACCATCGCCCCCAAGGGGACCCTGGCCCCCAACGACTTCGTGGTGGTCATGTCCCCCGCCGACCGGGCCCGCTTCGCCTCCATCGAGGACGAGCTGATCGACGAGCTGGTGGCGGTGGCCCGCGACCACGCCGAGATCGAGCGCTACAGCTTCCTGGGGCCCATCAGCGTGGTGATGGAGACCGACGAGCAGCTCAGCCCGGGCATGGTCCTGGTGTCGGGCGAGATGGCCCGCCACGAGGAGGAGACCCGCTCCCAGCTGGTCCTGCCCGACGGGCGGACGGTCCCGCTGGCCGACGGCCCGGTGACCATCGGCCGACTGCCGGAATGCGACGTGGTGCTCGGCGACCCCAACGTGAGCCGCTACCACGCCGAGGTCCGGCCGGCCCACGGCGGCGACTACGAGGTCGCCGACCTGGGCAGCACCAACGGCACCAAGGTCAACGGGATGCCGCTCGTCGGCTCCCGGACCCTGAAGACCGGCGATCAGATAACCATGGGGGCCACGACCGTCACCTTCGAGCGGAGCTAGAGCGAGCAAACACGGCCCGTGCCGGATCCTGTCCTCACCCTCCTCAAGTACGTGTTCCTGGCCGTCCTGTACCTGTTCTTCCTGCGCGTCCTGCGAGCGGTGTGGGTGGAGCTGCGCGAGCCGAAGGTGACCCCGGCGCCGGCGGCGGCGGCCGCGGACGAGCCGACCCTGGCCCCGGGCGCCTTCCCTGCGCCGTCCCGTACCGGCCCGGAGCGGCTGGTGGTGGTCTCTCCCTCGGAAAAAAAGGGGGCCGAGTTCCCGCTCCCGGATGAGGTGACGGTGGGGCGGGCCGGCGGCTGCGCCGTGCTCCTCCCCGATGATTCGTTCGTCTCCCAACTCCACGCCCGGGTGTTCCGCCGGGACGGGAGCCTGTTCGTCGAGGACCTGGGCTCGACCAACGGCACCTTCCTCAACGGGCGGAAGGTGACCGCGCCGGTCCCGATACGCAAAGGTGACAAGGTGCAATTCGGCCGCACCACCCTGGAGGTCCGGAAGTGATCGCCCTGCGCGCCGGCTCGGCGACCGACGTCGGCCTGGTCCGTAGCAACAACCAGGACAGCCTTCTCGTCGCCGACCCGCTCTACGCCGTGGCCGACGGCATGGGCGGGGCGGCCGCCGGCGAGGTGGCGTCCTCGCTGGCCGTCGAGGCGCTCAACAACGGCTTCTCCCGCTCCGGGCCGCTCACCCCCGACCTGCTGACCACCGCCGCCCAGACCGCCAACCGGGTGGTGTGGGACCAGGCCGAGGCCCACCCGGAGATGCGCGGGATGGGCACCACCCTGGTGGCCCTGGCCCTGGTGGAGGGCCCCCAGCTGGCCATCGTCAACATCGGCGACTCCCGCCTGTACAACTTCCACGACGGCGAGCTGCGCCAGGTCACCTACGACCACAACCTGGTGGCCGAGATGGTCGCCGAGGGGCGGATCTCCAAGGAGGAGGCCGAGGTCCATCCCCGGCGCAACATCATGACCCGGGCGCTGGGCGTGGACCCGGAGGTCCCGGTGGACCTGTTCGTCGAGGAGCCGGTGGTCGGCGACCGCTACCTGCTCTGCAGCGACGGCCTCCCCAGGGAGCTCAGCGACGACCACATCGCCTCGCTGCTCCGCCGCCTGGCCGACCCCCAGGAGGCGGCTAGGGAGCTGGTCGAGGAGGCCAAGCGCAGAGGCGGCAACGACAACATCACCGCCGTCGTGGTCGAGGTGGTGGAAGCCGACGAGCGACCAGCGGCGGTCGAGGACGCCACCACCGCCATCCCCGCGGCGGAGGAGCCGGCGGCCCCACCGGTGACACCGGGGGCAGAGGCGTCGCAGGCACGGGCGGGCCGCCGTTTGTCCCGGCGCTCCGAGCGCGCCGCCGCGGCCCCGAAGACCAGGGCGGTCACGCCAAGGGTCGTCGGCTTTTTCCTACTCCTCCTCATCATCCTCGGCGCCGGCGCCGCCGGGGTGGTGTGGTACGCCCGCAGCGCCTACTTCGTCGGGCTGCACAACTCGTCGATCGTCATCTACCAGGGACGCCCCGGCGGGGTGCTGTGGATGAAGCCCACGGTGGCCGAGGTGACCACCTACACCACCAGTGACATCCTGTCGGTCCACATCCCGGCCCTGCACAACGGTCAGCAGGAGCCGTCGCTGTCGGCGGCCCGCAGCTACGTGCAGAGCCTGGTCCAGGAACGCCAGCAGGCCCAGGCGTCCCAGACACCTCCCACCACGGTCTCCCCACCGACCACGGTGAAGCCGGCCTCCCCCACCACGGTGGCGGGGCCGGCGACCACATGAGATCGGCGCCGGCCCGCCGGCGGACGGAGCTCGGCCTGATCATCCTGGTGGTCATCCTGACCGGCGGTCTCTACGCCCTGGCCGGGTTCGGGAAGGCCGGCCAGCTGCCGGCCAACATCGGCCCGTTCCTCGGCATCCTCTTCGCTCTGCTGCTGATCGCCCACGTGGCCATGCGCCGCCTGGCGCCCTACGCCGACCCCATCCTGCTGCCGGTCGCCGGGCTGCTCAACGGGATCGGCTACGTGTTCATCGCCCGGCTGTCCCCCCACGAGGCCCGCCTCCAGTCTTTGTGGACGGCCCTCGGGATCGGCGTGTTCATCGCCACCCTGCTGGTGGTCCGCCGGGCCCGGGACCTGGAGCGCTACCGCTACACCTTCGCCTTCCTCGGCATCGGGCTGCTCCTCCTGCCGCTGGTCCCCGGCATCGGCGAGAACGTCAACGGCGCCCGCCTGTGGATCCACGTCGGCTCGTTCAACTTCCAGCCCGGCGAGCTGGCCAAGCTGGCGCTGGCCGTGTTCTTCGCCTCGGTCATGGTCGAGCGGGCCGACCTGCTCAGCCGCGGCACCCGCCGCATCGGCCGGTTCCTGGTGCTCGACCCCCGCTACCTCGCCCCCATCGTGGGCGCCTGGGCCCTGTCGCTGGTCATCTTCCTGGCCGAGAACGACCTGGGCTCGTCGTTCCTGTTCTTCGCCCTGTTCATCGGCCTGCTGTGGGTATCCACCGGCCGCACCTACTACCTGGGCCTCGGCGGCGGGCTGTTCGCCGCCGGCGCCTTCTTCGCCCTGAAGGTGATCCACCACGCCCAGAGCCGGGTGCAGGCGTGGCTGGACCCGTGGGCGCACGCCGAGACCACCGGCTACCAGATCATCCAGGGCTGGTTCGCCATCGCCGCCGGCGGGCTGTTCGGGGAGGGGCCGGGGCAGAGCAGCGCCGCCTCCATCCCCGAGGCGTCCACCGACCTGATCTTCGCCGTCATCGCCGACGAGCTCGGCCTGGTCGGCTCGGCCGCCCTGCTGATCGCCTACATCCTCATGGTCGGCACCGGCCTGCGGGTGGCGGTGCGCTGCGAGCGGCCGTTCGAGAAGCTCCTCGCCGCCGGGCTGTCGCTGATCATCGGGGTGCAGACGTTCGTGATCGTCGGCGGGGTCACCCGCCTCATCCCCCTCACCGGTATCACCCTGCCTTTCGTCTCCTACGGGGGCTCGTCGCTCATCGCCAACTACATCCTGCTGGCCCTGCTGCTGCGCATCTCCCACGACAGCGAGAACCCGGCGCTGGTGATACCCGCACCGCTGGAGATGTCGGCGTGAACCGGATCATGAACCGCCAGATCCGCCTGCTCGGCCTGGGCATCATGATCCTGTTCGTGGCGCTGTTCGTGCAGCTCAACTACCTGCAGATCGTCCACGCCAGCGCCTTGGACCACAACCCGCTCAACGGCCGGGCGGTGGTCAAGGAGTACACCGCCAAGCGGGGCAACATCCTCTCCGCCGACGGGGTGACCCTGGCCACCTCGATCCCGACCAAGGACTCGTTCAAGTTCCTGCGCCAGTACCCCACCGGCGGCCTGTTCGAGCAGGTCACCGGCTACTACTCGTTCACCTACGGCTCCGACGGCGCCGAGCGCTACTACGACAAGGTCCTCACCGGTAAGAACAGCCCGTTCCGTCTGCCCAACTCGCTCAACGGGCTGCGTCAGCTGCTGACCAACACCGACCAGAGCCAGTCCATCACCCTGACTGTCTTGGACAAACTGCAGAAGGTGGCGCAGCAGGGCCTGGCCGGCCGGCTCGGGTCGGCGGTGGCCATCAACCCCAAGACAGGCGCCATCCTGGCCATGTACTCCAATCCCACCTTCGACCCCAACGCCTTGGCCAGCCACAACCTGCGGCAGGTGCAGGCCAACTACAAGGCCATCGCCGCCAAGCCGGGCGGCGCGTTCAACTCCCCCGCCTACCGCCAGACGTGGTTCCCCGGGTCGACGTTCAAGATCGTCACCTCGTCGGCGGTCTACGACCACCAGCCGGCGCTGGCCACCCAGACCTTCCCCAACCTGCCGGCGCTCAAGCTGCCCCAGACCAACCTGCAGTTGCACAACTTCGCCGGTGAGGTGTGCGGCGGCCAGCTGCTGGCCCTGTTCACCGTGTCGTGCGACACCGGCTTCGGCCAGATCGGGCTGGACCTGGGCGCCAACAACCTCTACAACGAGGCCCACGCCTTCGGCTTCGACCAGGTGCCGCCCATCGACCTGCCCTTCGCCGCCAAGTCGGTGTTCCCGCCGGTGTCGAGCTTCAAGGGAGCCAAGCCGTTCCTGGCCTACTCGGCCATCGGCCAGGAGGACGTGTCGACCACGCCGCTGCAGATGGCCCTGGTGGGCGCCGCCATCGCCGACGGGGGGACGATCATGACGCCCCACATCCTCGAGCACGTGACCAACTCCCAGAACCAGGTCGTCAGCACCTACAAGCCCACCAAGTGGATCCAGGCGACGTCCCCATCCACCGCCTCGAAGGTCACCAAGCTGATGGAGTCGGTGGTCAACTCGCCCAACGGCACCGGCGTGGCCGCCCAGATCCCCGGCATCCAGGTGGCCGGCAAGACCGGCACCGCCCAGACCGGCACCGGTCAGATCGACGCCTGGTTCGTGGCCTTCGCCCCGGCCAGCGACCCGCAGATCGCCGTGGCGGTGGTCCTGCCCGACCAGCCGTCCGGCACCGAGTACCAGGGCGGCACGCTGGCCGCCCCGATCGCCAAGGCCCTGATCTCCACCTACCTGGCCGACCGTTCGTCGGGCAGCGGAGGGTCCGCCACGACCACCACGACCACCACCACCCCCGTAGGCTGAGCACCCAGATGTCGGAGCAGCAGCAGCACATCGTCGGCGACCGCTACGAGATCATCAAGCACATCGCCCGAGGCGGCATGGCCCAGGTCTACCTGGCCCGCGACCTGCTGCTGGACCGGCCGGTGGCCCTGAAGATGCTCTTCCCGGAGCTGTCGGTGGACCAGGCGTTCGTCGAGCGCTTCCGCCGGGAGGCCCGGGCGGCGGCCAACCTGACCCACCCGAACATCGTGTCGGTGTACGACTGGGGCCAGGGGGACCGCACCTATTACATCGTCATGGAGTACGTCGACGGGCCGACCCTGTCCTCGCTGCTCCGCCAGGGTCCGCTGGCCCCCGAGCGGGCGGCCGCCATCGCCGCCAGCGTGGCCGGCGCCCTCGACTTCGCCCACCGCCGCGGCGTCATCCACCGCGACGTCAAGCCCGGCAACGTGCTGATCGACGACCGGGCCCAGGTCAAGGTCGCCGACTTCGGCATCGCCCGGGCGGCCGGCGCGTCGGAGGACCTGACCCAGACCGGTTCGGTCATGGGCACCGCCACATACTTCTCCCCCGAGCAGGCCCAGGGCCACCCGGTGGACGCCCGCAGTGACGTGTACTCGCTCGGGGTGGTCCTCTACGAGATGGTCGCCGGCCAGGCCCCGTTCCGGG
>JAKAXG010000279.1 GCA_021827225.1 Actinomycetes bacterium
CGGCGCTCAGCGCGGCGGACCTCTCGGCGGTGATCTCGGAGACCGGCACGTCGGGGCTCACCGTCATCGTGGACGACGCCGAGATGCTCGCCGACGCCCCCATCGGGGAGGTGCTCTCGGCGTTCGTCAGGGCGGCACGGGACCGCCGGTCGGCGCTGGTCATCAGCGGGGCGTCCGGGGAGCTGGGCCAGTTCCGGGGGTTCATACCGGAGGTGCGTAAGGCCCGGGCCGGGCTCCTCCTGTGCCCGTCGTCGACCGCCGACGGCGACGTGCTCGGCGTCCGGCTGCCGCGCACCAGCCTCTTCTCGGGGCCCCCGGGGCGGGGGGTGCTGGTCGCCGGCGGGGAGATGACCCTCGTACAGGTGCCTTTCGACGACATCGATATGGCCTCGGGATAGCCAAGAGACGCCGGTGGTACTAATGTCCAACCCGGAGAAGTGCTGACAAATCGGAGGTGGGGACAAGTGGCGGCGATTTCGGTAACGCCGGAGCAGCTCCAGCAGATCTCGGCCCAGCTGAGCAACGGGGCCGGGGAGATCGAGTCGATCCTCGGTCAACTGGCGGGGTACGTGAGCCCGCTGCACAGCGACTGGGTCGGCCAGGCGCAGGCCCGGTTCGAGGCCCTGTGGACGGAGTGGCAGAACAGCGCCCGGGGCCTGCACGAGGCTCTCACCGGCATCTCCCAGCTGACCCAGCAGGCCGGGTCCGCCTACGAGAGCAACGAGCAGAACATCGCCTCCACCTTCAGGGCCTAGCCGGAGCGGGCGCCGCAGCTACAGCCTGATCCTCTCACCGCGCAGGGCCTGGCTCAGGACCCGGCGCACCCGGTCGGGGCCGGCCGGGGCCGCCCACCGGCCGAGGGGTGCGCCCTCGGCCACGCCGAGGCCGATCCAGCGGGGCGGGTCCCCAGGGGTGGTGTCGAAGATCGTCAGCCGCTGCTGCAGCAACGGGCCGTCAGGGGAAATGACGGCCGCCGTCTCCACGACCGGGGGTAATGCCCGGGAAAAAGTGCCGTCCGATTCGGCTGCGGCCCACTCCGGCCCCCCTTGCGCCAGTGGCGGCCGGGGATCGCCGCCGGCGGGGAGCCCGCCGAGATCGCACCAGTCGATCAGATCGCCGAGCAGGTCCTCCACCGGGACCAGCCGGGCGTCGTAGCCGCCCGCGCCGGGCAGCAGGTCGAGCACCAGGTCCGTGGCGCCCAACCGGCCCAGGAGTATCCGGTCCGGTCCCATCACCTGCGGCGAGGGGGGGACGGCCGAACGGGGGTCCGCCGGCGGGCAGGCCACCAGCGAGCGGGCGGCGGCCGCCGCCTCGAGCAGGTCGAGGAAGCGGCCCACGGGCCGCCAGCCTTCACCCGAGTGGAGCATGAGCCCCCTGCGGGCCAGGGCGGCCACCACATCGCCGGCCGGGGTGATAGCCGCTCCCGGCCGGGGCGCCATCAGCGGTTGCAGGAAGCCCCGCTCGCCGATACCGCCGAGGCGCAGCTCCGACGACGTGAATTGGCCCAGCCGCCGGCCGGCGGTCAGGTCAGGGCCGTCCATACCGGGCCGCGAACTGCTCTCTCCAGGCGGCCAGCCCGCCGGGCTGGCTGGCCCGCCAGGCCACCTCCACCCGCTTGAAGACCGCCTGCATCGGGGGGGCACCGTCGGAGTGGCTCAGCTCGCCCCGGGCGTAGGCGGGGATGACCACGCCCCGGAGAGCCATTCCCGAAGCCCGGTCCTCATCCTTGACGAGCCACATCAAGCCGACCCCGCCGGAGAGAGCCGTCACCGCCTCGATGTCTGTTCCCCAGCCCCACTGGAGGGCCACGCCCCCATCCGTCTGGAGCAGGGCCCGCCGGTCGGTCGCCACCAGCGAGCCGGTCGGCCCGGCGGCGGCGACGTCCGGGCGGGGGGCGTCGACCACGAACTCGACGGCGGTCACCGGACCCACCCGCACGGCGAAGCGCTCCCCCGGTTCCAGGGTTCCGTCGATCAGCGCCGGGTCGCTCAGGGATCCGGCCTCGAACTGGGCGGCCCACTCGAACAACTCGGCGACGAGCGGGGAGACCGGGCCTGCTCCCTTCTCGGACCTCGACCGCCGGAAGGCCACGTCTCAGAGCAGCCCGGTGAGGAACTGGCCGGCCGACTGCAGCCCGGACTCGACGTCCCGGCCGGCGGTCCCGATGCCCGACGCCACGGAGTGCCCCGCGGCGTCGACGCCCGAGGAGACCTCATGGCCGGCCCAGCTCAGGCCGGCGTCCACCTGGTGGTTCACCCAGGCGTCGGCGCGCCCGAGGGCGTGGTAGCCGGCGAGCAGACCGTGGCCGACGTCCGCTCCCCACTGCTTGATCCGAGCCCAGTGCTGAACTGTCCACTCGGCCCCGAAATAGAGGGCGGTGCCGGCCACGAGCACCTCGCCGACGACCGGGATCGGCGCGGCCACGGCGTCGATGCCGACGACGCCGAGGGCCGCCTCGCCCACCGACGTGCCGGTCGCGGCCAGGCCCAGCCCAGCCAGGTTGACCCCGGCCATGGCCTTGTCGGTACCGCTCGACTGGCCGTCGGCGAGGACCAGGACGTCCGACGCCACCGCCGCCACCACGCCCACCTTGCCGAGGATGTCCAGCCCGGCGGCGATCTTGCCGGCCGGCACGGCATTGAGACCGGTCGCGGCGTTGGCCATGTCGCCCCAGGCCTCGTCGGCGACGTCGGCTTCGAACTGGAACTTGGCCCGCAGGGCCTCGGCGCTGTTCTCCCCCCCGCTGGCGACAGCCTCCTCGACCGCCTTCCACTGCTTCGGATACATCTTGGCCAGGGCGCTCAGGTCACTGGAGTTGATGGCCTCCATGACGTTCCAGGTCCTCATCGCCGAGTTGCCCTGGAGGGTCACGCCCAGGGCTCCGAGCATGGTTCCAGGTCCGCCCATGAGATCGAGGAACTTGTGCAGGGCGGTGGCCTTCAGGTCCTCCGTGACGGTGGCCAGCCTGGCGGCGCACACCCGGGCCGCCGCCTGCGCGTCGTGGCAGGCATTCGCGGCGGCCACCCCGGCCCGGTCGCAGGCCGAGTTGAGGCGGCCGGCGGCGGCACCGACCGCCGAGTCGAGCCGGCCCTGGGCGCCCCTGCCCTGCGCCGGCTCGCTCTGGAGCCGCATCATGGTGGCGCTGTACTCGACCTCGGCGCTGGTGTAGTCCGACGCCGCGGCGCGGGCCGCGGCCTGCGCCTGGTGGAGAGCCGAGGCGTAGGCCGACAGGGCGGCGGCGGCCTCCCGATGATGCGCGGCCAGGCTGCGCAGGCCGTCACGGACCGACGAGACCGAACCGGCGAAGTCGGCGGCGGCCGGTCCCCGCCAGTGCGCCTCCACCGAGGCGGCGGCGGACGACACCTGCCCGGCGGCCGCCTCGAGGGTTCCGGCCGCGGTGTTCAGCCCGTGGGCCGCCGAGGAGATGGCGACCGGATCACCCTGCGGGTAGGGAAGCCCGGGGCCCCCGCCGCCCCCCGCCTCGATCAGCACGGTCTACCTCGGGGTGGCGGCCCGGGCCACGTTGCGGTCGGTCGCGCTGTAGTGGGCGGCGGCCCTGGCCACCGCCTTCGACAGGCCCGTCAGGGTCAGGGCCGCGGAGCCGTCGGCGCTGCGCAGGGCGTCGCACAGGTCCGAGATGGCCGACGCCAGTCCGGCGTCACCGGCCGCGTTCCCGGCGGCCGAGAGCGGGCCGGCGTAGTCAGCGATGGCGCCGCTCACGTCAGATGTGATGCTGCCGAAGCTGGGAATGTCCATCCCGCTGGCATCCGCATATATCCGCACCTGGGTCCCTCCAGTTAGGCGCAGAAGGCTCCGATACCGGCGGATCTTACCCCTTTTCGACCCGTTACACCCGGGCCGGCAGGTCGGCCAGCCACTGGTCGAGCCCGCCCCTGAAATCCACGAAGGTGGCCTCGACCGCCAGCCAGGCGGAGGCGGCCTCGAGCGGGCGGGGACCCTGAACGGTGGGCGAGCGGTCGGTGGCCACGACGTCGACGACCTCGGCGCCCTCCGCCGGCTCGATCACGACGCCCTGCAGGTCGGCCAGGGCCCGCACACTGGAGATGTCCGCCCACCTCCACTCGTGGAGGACCTTCATCCCGTTGCTGACGATGAACAACCTGGTGTCGGTGGCGTAGGCACCCCCGAGCGGATGCCCGAGCCTCGAGGTGGAGCCCCATCCGGCCGGCTGGGCCGCGATCCGGCTGCTCTCCACCTGCGCGTGGCCGACCTGCCGGGTGTGCACCGACAGCCGCTCCCCCGGCTCCAGCTTGGGTTTGCGGATGGCAAAGTGGCGGACCTTACCGGCGTGGTAGAGGTCGTTCCACTGCTCGAGGTCGCGCAGCACCTGCTGCACATCGGGGGTCGCCATCACCGGAACGGTAGCCCCCTACGCTGTCGGTCGTGGCCGGGGTGCTGGCGCTGGCGTACGTGGTGCTGCTCGGCCTGGCCGGCTACACGCTGGTCAGGCTGTACCGCGCCAACACCACGACCGGGGCCGGACCGGCCTCCACGCCGACGCCCGACCTGGGCGCGCTCCTGTACTCCGAGGAGCACCGGGTCGCCCGCCGCCGGGCGGTGGCCGCCGGTGCCGGGGTGGTGGCCGTGCTCGCCGCCGGGGGGTTCGTGGCGGTGATCGTCGGCGCCACCGGGGCGGCGTGGGGTCTGCTCGGGGCCGGAGCGGCCCTCGGTGCCGGCGCGGCGGCCGCCGCCGGGTCCCCGGCCCCCGGGCTCAGGGTGCACGCCGGCGGGCTGCGCCTCGGATACCTGGCCGGCGCCGGGCGGGACCGGCCGGGCCTGGCGGAGAGGTTCGGGGCCGTCCGCCCGTCCGTGTCGTTGTCGGCCTCCGACATCGTCGACGTCGAGGTCATCGAGGGTGCGGACCGCATCCGGGCGGTGCGGCAGGACCTGCGTGCCTGCGCCCCGCTGCGACCGGCCGGGGGGCCCGGTGCCCGGATGAAACCCCTCGGGGACTTCTACTCGCCGGGCCTGCCGGCCGCGCTGCACGTGCGGATCCGGCCGGACCGGGTACCGGAGGTGCCGACCCGGCGGGTAGCGGCCGGCCTGTGGCGCACGACCACCACCCACGCCCTCCTGTGGTCGGGCCCGGAGTTCCTGGTCGGGGTCCTCCACCCTCGGGAGCTGCTGGCGGTGCTCGGCGACGCCTTCCCCGGGGCCACCCCGGCCGGAGGGCCCGATCACCACGAGCCGGCCTGACGGCGGGCCGGGCGGGCGCCGGCCGGATGGGCGGGCGCCGTCCGGCCAAGCTGGCCGGCCGGGGTGGCTCCATCGGCAAGACTGTTCCGATGCCCCAGTCCCTCGCTCCCCCACCGCAGACGGTTGGACGCCGGCGCGTCGTGGCACCGAGTGTCGAGCGCGTCAAGGCCGAGCTCCGCTTCGACGTGACAGCCCGCGCCGGCCTGGGGAGCGCAGCCATCGACTTCTGCGGTGGCGCCACCGACGGGTACCCGGCGCTGGATCTGCGCCAGCCGGTGGAGCGGCTGCGCCTGGACGGGAAGGATCTCCGACCGGAGGACTTCGCCCCGGTGGACCTGGGCGGAGGAGAGGGCGCCGAGATGAGGGTGCTCGACGTCGAGATCGAGGCCGGGGCCCGGCACCATCTCGAGGTCGGCTACCGGCTGGAAACGCCGGCCTGCACCGGCGCCGAACCCATCGGCTGGCTCAGTGACGGTCTGCGCTTCGACTTCTGGATGTCGGACCTCCAACCCGGGCGCTACCTCGAGATGTGGGTACCGGCCCCTCTCATCCACGACCGGTTCGCCCTGTGCCTGGACGTGCGCATCGAAGGCACCGACCGCTCCCACACCCTCATCGCCAACACCGGCGGCGTGGACGCCGAGGCGGGCGGGCGGGCCTGGTCGCTCGTGTATCCGGCCCACTTCACCGCCCTGTCACCGATGCTGGTCCTGGCGCCCACCGACACCATCGAGATCCGGCGCAGCGCGGTCGCCTTCAGCGGCCGCAACAGGTCCCTCGGCGTCGTCACCGCCCGCCACACCGACACCGACGCCGACCTCGGATCGTGCGAGGCCGACATCAGGTCCTGGCTCACCTACCTGGGGACCCGGTTCGAGCCGTGGGTGCACGGCGACACCTTCTGGGCGGTGGTGTGGGGACCCGGACGGGGCATGGAGTACGACGGGGCCACC
>JAKAXG010000003.1 GCA_021827225.1 Actinomycetes bacterium
GATCTGTTCGGCGCCGGCGGGTTCGGCGCCGGCGAAGCCCTAGCGCCGGAGGGCGGCGGCCACGGCGTCGGCCAGACCGGCCACCGAGGCGGAGGATGCCACGGCGGTGACGTCCAGCCCGGCCTGGCGGGCCGTGGCCGCGGTGACCGGCCCGATGCACACCACGACGGGGGGCACGGCCGAGGCGCCGTAGGCCTGCAGGAACCCGGTGACGGTGGACGAGGCGCTGAAGCAGATGGCCTCCGCGGTGGCCAGTTCCTCGGCGACGCCCTCCTCGGCGGGGGCGGGAACGGTCCGGTAGGCCTCCACCAGGTCGACCTGCCAGCCCTGGTCGGAGAGGCCCTCCACCAGCACCTCCCGGCCCTCGGCCGCCCGGGGGAACAACACCCGGCGCTCGGCGGGGGCCAGCCCGAACGGGTCGGAGCTGTGGGGCGCGGGGAAGACGTCCAGCAGGCCGGCGGCCTCCTGGCGCGGCGGGACCAGGTCGGCCACCAGCCGGTACTTCTCGAGGGCGGCGGCGGTGGCCGGCCCCACCGCGGCCAGCGACACCCCGCCCAGCCGGCGGGCGTCGGGCACCCGGGCCATGAGGGCCTCCACCGCGTTCACCGAGGTGAAAACGATCCAGCGGTAGGCGCCGGCCCGCAATCCGGCGGCGGCCCGGTCCAGGCCGGCGCCCCCGTCAGCCGGCGGGTCGATGCGGATGGTGGGCACCTCGAGGACCCGGGCACCCAGGTCGGACAGGCGGCGGGCCAGCTCGGACGCCTGGGCCCTCGCCCGGGTGACCACCACCCGCCGGCCGAAGAGGGGCCGGCTCTCGTACCAGTCGAGGTCCAGGCCGGCGACCGGCCCGATCACGATCGTCACCGGGGGGTCGAGCGGCGTCTGCCCCAGCTCGTCCAGCCGGACCCGCACCGACACCTGCTCCGGCCGGGTTCCCCAGTGCACGGCGGTGACGGGGGTGGCCGGGTCGAGGCCGCCGGCGACGAGACGTTTGGCGATCTGGTCGCGGTGGGCCACCCCCATCAGCACCACGATGGTCCCGCCGGCCGCGGCCAGGGCCTCCCAGTTGGTCTCCCGGTCGACGGCGTGGCGGCTGTGGCCGGTCACCACCGTGAAGGACGTCGACAGCCCCCGGTGGGTGACCGGCACGCCGGCGTACGCGGGGACGGCGATGGCCGAGGTGATCCCGGGGACGACCTCGAACGCCACTCCGGCTTGGCGGAGGGCCAGGGCCTCCTCGCCGCCCCGCCCGAACACGAACGGGTCGCCGCCCTTCAGCCGCACCACGGCCCGGCCGGTGCCGCCCTCGGCCACGAGGATCCGGTTGATCTCCTCCTGCTGGACCGGGCCGCCGGGCGCCTTGCCGACGTCGATCCGCCGGGCGGACGGGGGGGCCAGGGACAGCAGCCGGGAGTCGGCCAGCCGGTCGTGGACGACCACCTCGGCGCCGGCCAGTACCTCGGCGCCGCGCACGGTGAGAAGCCCGGGGTCGCCGGGGCCGGCCCCGACCAGGTAGACGGTCACTCCACGGCCATCCCGGCGTCGGCCAGCAGGGTCCGCCCGCCCCGGTCCAGCAGCTCCTCGGCCAGGCCGGCCCCGAGGGCCTCTGCCGAACCGGCCGGTCCCACCGCCACAGAGCGCAGCACCACCCGCCCGTCGAGGGAGGCCAGCAGGGCCTCCACCCGCAGGTCCGAGCCCGCCCCGTCTCCGACCGGGACGGCGTAGGCGCCGACCGGCAGGTCACAGCCACCCCCCAGGCGGGCCAGGTAGGCCCGCTCGGCCCGGACGCAGGCGGCGGCCCCCGGGTCGTCTATGGCCTCCAGCAGGGAGCGCCCGGCGTCGTCGGCTCGGCGGCACTCCACGGCGATGGCGCCCTGCGCCACCTGAGGCAGCATGACCGACGGGTCCAGCATTTCGAACACCGGTGGCGCCAGGTCCAGCCGGTGCAGGGCGGCGGCCGCCATCACGATGGCCCCACCGGCGGGCACCCGCGACAAGCGGGTGGCGATGTTGCCCCTGAGGCTGGTGAAGGTCAGGTCGGGCCGCAGCCAGGCCAGCTGGGCCCGCCGGCGGACCGACCCGGTGGCCACCCGGGCCCCGGGGGCGAGGTCCTGCAGGGCGGAGCCGACCAGCACGTCGCGCGGGTCGGCCCGGACGGGCACGGCGGCGAGCAGCAGCCCGGGTGCGGTCCGCGACGGCAGGTCCTTGGCCGAGTGCACTGCGGCGTCGGCCCGTCCCTCGAGCACCGCCGCCTGAACCTCCTTGACGAACACCCCTTGCCCGCCCAACTCCCACACCGGGCGGTCCTGGCGGCGGTCCCCGACCGTCTCGACGACCACCAGCTCGACGGGCAGGTCGGGCCGTACCGCCCGCAGCCGGTCGGCCACGTACTCGGCCTGCCAGAGCGCCAGCGCGCTACCCCGGGTGGCGAGGCGCAAGGTCGCCTACAGGTCGAAGAGCTGGCGGAGGGCGGAGGCCAGCTGCTCCCCCTTGGCGGTCCCCGAACCGGCCTTCACCGCCACGGTGGGGTCGTGCAGGAGCTTGGCCACGATGCCGCGGGTCAGCGCCTCGACGGCCCTCGACTGGGCGTCGTCCAGCCCGCCCAACCGGCGCTCGAAACGGGCTAGCTCGGCCCGGCGGATCTCCTCGGCCCGGTCGTAGAGGGAGGCCACCAGGGGGGCGACCTGCCGCTCGGTGGCCAGCCCGTTGTAGCGGTCGAGCTCGGCGTCGATGATGGCCTGGACCTGCGGCACCTCCTGGCGCCGGCTCTCCATGGCCCGCTCGGCGAACGCCGAGAGGTCCTCCATGTCGAAAAGGGTCACCCCGGGGAGCTCGCCCACCCCGGCGTCCACGTCGCGGGGTACGGCGATGTCGACGACCAGCAGCGGCCGGTCGGCCCGCCGCTCCAGCACGGGGGCGAGATCGGACGCGTCGAGAAGGACGTCCGGCGCTCCGGTGGAGGCCAGCACCACGTCGGCTTCCTCGAGGCCCGCCATCAGCTCCGCCCACTCGATGGCCCGGCCGCCGCAGCGGGCGGCCAGCTCGGTGGCCCGGGTGTGGGTCCGGTTGGCGACCAGCAGGCGCCCCGAGTCGAGGCTGCCGGCCAGGGCCTGGGCCATGGCCTCGCCCATCTCGCCGGCGCCCATGACCAGGGTGGTCCGTCCCTCGAGAGAGCCGAGCTCGGCCCGGGCCAGCGAGACCGCCGCCTGCGAGAGGGAGGTGGTGCCGCGGGCGATCGCCGTCTCCGAGCGCACCCGCTTGCCGACCTCCTGGGAATGCCGGAACAGGATGGACAGCACCGACCCGGCGGTCCCCTCCCGGTGGGCGGCCTGCCAGGCGTCGCCGAGCTGGCCGAGGATCTCCCCCTCGCCGAGGACCGCCGAGTCGAGCCCGGCGGCCACCTTGAACAGGTGCCGGACGGCAGCGTCGTCGTGGTACTCGTAGAGGTGGGAGGAAAAAGCCTCCGGCGGGGACCCGCTCCACCCGGCCATGAAGTTGCGGATGTCGTTGACGGAGGCGTGGTAGCGGTGGGTCACCGCGTACACCTCCGTCCGCTGGCAGGTGGAGACGAGCACGACCTCGCTGAGGTGCTCGGAGCCGCCCAGCTCGTGCAGGGCCTTGCCCAGGCGAGGCTCGGGCACCGCCATGGTCTCGAGGACCGACAGCGGCACGGTGCGATGGTTTAGACCGACTACTACGACAGACACGCCTGCAGGCGCTCCCTTGCCTGGGCCATTTGACCCTTCCTGATGAGTTCGAGCATGTCCGAATCGAGCGCCCTTCGCCAGTCGAGACCCTCGGTCGACCGGCCGGCGGCCTGCAGCTCGTCGCGAGCCTCGGACAGCAGCTCGGCCAGTCTGCCGATCTCCGGTCCCAGCTGGGCGGCGACCTGGTCGCGCAGCCATCCGGCCAGGGCGGGGCTGTGACCGCCGGTTGACACGGCGACCGACACCGGTCCCCGGCGCAGCACGGCAGGCAGGGTGAAAGCGCAGGCTTCGGGGTCGTCGGCGGCGTTCACCCACACGCGGGCGTCGCGGCCGTCGGCATGAACCTGTCGGTTGGTGCGTGGATCGTCAGTGGCAGCTATGGCTAACCAGGCTAAATTCAGGTCGCCACGGTGATAGGGCCGTTCGACCCTTTCTACCGGCATGGCGCGAATCTCCGGGCAGATCTCGGGGGCGACCACCACCACCTCGGCGCCGGCGTCGACCAGGGCGGCGACCTTGCGGGCCGCCACCGCCCCGCCGCCGACCACCACGCAACGCTTGCCGGCGACCACCAGGCTGACCGGGTACAGCTGCTCCGATACCGGCACGGTCAGGCCCCGAGAGGGGCGGACACCCCGCTGTGGCGGTAGAAGCTGAGGATCTGCAGCTCCACACCGAGGTCGACCTGGCGCAGGGCGACGTGGTCGGGCACCACCACCGTGGTGGGAGCGAAGTTGAGGATGCAGCCCACACCGGCCTCCACCAGGGTGTCCACCACCGCCTGGGCGGCGGACGCCGGGGTGGTTATGACCGCGATGTCCACCTCTTTTTCCCGGAGATGATCCGCCATCGACGCGGCCGGCAGGACCTCGGTCGAGCCCACCGCCATCCCCACCTTGGCCGGGTCGGCGTCGAAGGCGGCGACGACCTGGAAACCCCGGGCCGGGAAGCCTCCGTAGCTGGCCAGGGCCCGCCCCAGGTTGCCCAGCCCGATGATGGCCACCCGCCGCTCGGCGTCGAGACCGAGGCGGCGGTTGATCTGGCGGAGCAGGTACTGCACGTCGTAGCCGACGCCCCGGGTGCCGTAGGAGCCGAGGTAGGAGAGGTCCTTGCGCACCTGGGCGGCGTTGACCCCGGCCCGGGCGGCCAGCTCCTCGGACGAGACGGTGTCGCTCTCCGCCTCCCCCAGTACCCGCAGGTAGAGAGGAAGGCGCGTCACCGTCGCCTCTGGTATGCGCCGGCCGGCTGCCATGGTCGTCAGGCTACCGTCAGCGTCCCTGCTGCGGGCACAGCCATACCGGCTCCCCGGCCCGGACACCGAGGCGGTCGGCGGCGGAGACCCGGTTGCAGCTGAGGGCCAGCAGCCCGTAGGAGTCGATGACCAGGGCGACCTCGCCGTCGGCGATGGCCCCGTAGGAGGTGACCACCCGCACGGCGACGTCGCCGCCGCCGGTCCGGGCCCGTCCGACCGCGCCGATGGTGCGCTCGAGGTCGGCGAGCCGGGCGTTCAGCTGGGCGTTGCCGAAGTGGTCGATCCAGAGGATCTCGGTGCGCAGCCGGCCGTCCCCCTCGGTCACCGGCTCGGGCACCGGCCGGCCCCGGAGCGTCCCCGGATCGATCGGCGACCCCAGGTCGGGTAGCGGCTGGCCGTTGGCGGCGCGGGCGGCGGCGGGAGCGAAGATGTCACGGCCGGCGAAAGTGGCGCCCGGGGCGGCCGGGTTGGGGGGCAGCTCGACCGCGGCGGTGGCACCGCCGAGGCGGGCGGCGGCGGGGAGGAGCAGCCCGTTGTCCGGGCCGACCAGCACGGCGCCGGCCGGGGCCACCTCCACGGCGACGGCCCGCCGGTCGGTTCCGACGCCGGGGTCGACCACGGCCAGGACCACCCCCGGCACCAGCCACGGCGCCGCCCGCCACAGGGCCAGGGCGCCGGCGCGGATGTCGTGGCGGGCGATCAGGTGGGTCAGGTCGACGACCGACGCGGTCGGCGCCTCCCGGGCGATGACCGCGTGCAGGACCCCGACGAACTCGTCGGCCAGCCCGAAGTCGGTGAGGATGGAGACGGTGGCCAGGGCCGGGGTCAGCCCGCCTGGGTGTACTGGTCCGCCAGGTACCGGTCGACGTCGGTCTCGCGGATCCGGTAGGAACGGCCGACCCGGACCGCGGCGATCTGCCCGGACTGGATGAGCCGGTAGACGGTCATGTTCGACACCCGCAGCAGGCCAGCCACTTCGGCGACGGTGACGAACCTGGACTCGGACTCGCTTTTAGGCACGCGCGCACCACCCTTCTCCGTCCTACGAGGGTACGCCACCGGGGCGGGCTAGCCAATCCGCGGTTTCCGGGTCCGGATGTGCTATGGGCGCTAGTGGGGCCGGCCCAGCTCCCGGGCCCGCTCGGCGGCGGCCATGACCGCCTCCAGGAAGGCGGAGCGTACGCCGGCCGCCTCCAGGGCTCTCAGCCCGGCGGCGGTGGTGCCTCCCGGGGAGGTGACCGCGGCCCGCAGCGCCGACGCCTCCTCGCCGGTCTCGGCCAGCAGGCGGGCCGATCCCAGGAGGGTCTGAACGGCCAGCTCCCTGGCCACCGGGCGGGTGAGGCCGGCCAGCACGCCGGCGTCGATCATGGCCTCGGCGATCAGGAACACGTACGCCGGCCCGGATCCCGACAGGCCGGTCACGGCGTCCAGGGACTTCTCGGGCAGCTCCACGACCGTGCCGATGGCCCCCAGGATCCCCCGGGCCCACTCCACGTCGTCCCGGCCGGCGCGGGTCCCGGGCGCCAGGGCGGCGGCGCCGGCGCCCACCAGGGCGGGGGTGTTGGGCATGGCCCGCAGCACGGCGGTGTCGGGCAGACCGGCCTCGAGGTCGTGCAGGGTGATGCCGGCGGCGATGGAGAGCACCCTCGCCACCGCGGCCGATCCCAGCTCGGCGCACACCGCGGCCACATCGTGCGGCTTGACGGCGATGACCGCTCCGACCCCGCCGTCGGCTCCGGGGGCGCCGTGCGACCCGGCGACGGCGTCGGCCACGCTGGGCACCACCCTCAAAGCCGGCCGGGCGGCGACCAGCTCGTCGCGGCGGCCGGGGGCCATCTCCACCACCGCCAGCTGTTCGGGCGGCCATCCCCTGGCGAGCAGCCCGCCGGCCAGGGCCTCGCCCATCCGGCCCCCGCCCACGATCATGAGGTGCCCCACCGGCCGCAAGGTCTGGTCGCCCATCCGGCTCACGCTAGGCGAACGACCCGGGCGGCCGGTCCGGGGTGCGGGCGGCGCGTGCGCGCGCTTGATGGCGGGTGCCGCCGCCCGGGCTCCCTGGCCGGTCCGTTCGCACTTCCCCGAGCGAACTCGCCGCCTCAGGTCGGCCCGGGCGGGCGACTGAGGCGACAGTACCGGCGGAGCCAGGGGTGGGCAAGGGTCCCTGGGGGTGGGTCGGCCCGGCCCGGGGGTCTCAGCCGCAGGCGACGAGGGCGGAGCGGGTCAACGTGGCGACCCAGCTCCACAGGTCCTCGGCGGCCCGCTCCCACCTGTACGACGCGGCCCGGGCGGCGGCGCGCCGGCCCATGCGGGCCGCCCCGGCCGGGTCGCGCAGTAGAGCGGCGAGAGGGCCGGCGTAGTCGGCCGGGTCCCGGCCCTCGACCAGCATCCCGGTGACCCCGTGGTGGACCAGGGTGGTCAGGCCACCGACCGCGGCGGCGACGACCGGGATGCCGCAGGCGGCGGCCTCCAGCGCCACCAGCCCGAAAGACTCGGAGTGGCTCGGGACCACGCAGGCGTCGGCGGCCCGGAAGAAGGTGGAGAGGATCTCGTGGGGCTGGGGCGGCAGCAGGTGCACCGAGCGGTGGATGCCGTGATCGTCCATGGCGGCGCGGACGGCGGCCATCTCCGCCGCCCCCTGCGGACCGCTGGGTCCCCCGATCAGCACGAGGCGGGCCGCGGCCGCCCGCCCCCCGGCCCGACGGACCGCGGCCAGGGCTCTGACCGCCACGGACGGCCCTTTGAGCGGCTGGATGCGCCCGACGAAGAGGACCACCGGGTCGTCCTCCGACAGCCCCAGAGCCCGGCGGGCCTGCCCCCGGTCGCCCGGGGTGAAGAAGGCGTGCTCGACGCCGGGCGCCACCAGCGCGATGCGGGCGGGATCGGCGCCGTAGAGGTCGACGAGCTGATCGGCTTCCACGCTGCAGGAGGCGAGCACGGCGTCGGCGCAGCCGACGATCTCGGCTTCGGCACGGGCCCGCCGGGCCGGTTCGAGCACCGAGAGAGCCTCCGGCGACGCCTCCGCCTTGACCCGGTCGAGGGTGTGGAAGGTGACCAGGAGCGGCAGCTCGAGCTCGTGCTTGAGGGTGTGGCCGGCCAGCCCGGACAGCCAGTAGTTGGCGTGGATGGCAGCGACCGGCCGGCCTTCGTCCTCCAGGCGGCGCAGGATCGACCCGACGCCGGCGGTCCAGGCCGGGACCAGTTCGGGCAGGGACTCCTTGGCCACGGGGGCCACCGGCCCGGCCGGCACGTGGTGCACCCGGAACCCCGGTTCGACCGTCACGACCGAAGGCTGGGCGGGGTCCTCCGCCCGGGTGAAGACCTCGCACTGCACGCCTGATCGGGCCAGGGCGGTGACCAGCTCGCGGACGTAGACGTTCATCCCCCCGCCGTCGCCGGTGCCCGGCTGGGCCAGGGGGGAGGTGTGCATGGAGAGGACGGCCAGGCGGCGGACCGGTTCGGCCCCCGGTTGCCACCGGGCGGCGTCGTCGAGGAGGTCGATGGTGATCAGAGCAGATCCTCCTCGGCGGGGACGGCCGCCGGCCTGCTGTCGTCAGGGGCAGCGGGGTCGGCCGGGCGGGCCGGTTCGACGTCGTCGCCGTTCTCCCTACGGAACGACAGGTATATGCGCATGAGCGTCTGCTTCTGGTCGTCGGTGAGGTTCGGCTCCGAGAGGATGGCCTCGGTCAGGTTGCTGCCGACGTCGCGGGGGTCGAGGATCCCGGCCCGCACGTAGAGGGTCTCGGCCGATATCCGCAGGGCCTTGGCGATCTGTTGGAGGATCTCGGCCGACGGCCGGCGCAGCCCCCGCTCGATCTGGCTGAGATAGGGGTTCGAGATGCCCGCCATGTCCGACAGCCGGCGCACCGACAGGCGGGCGACCGAACGCTGCTGCCTGATGAACTCGCCCAGCTCCTGCCAGGGGTCGGGGAACTGGTTCATCCGCCCACCAGCCGGTTCATTTGGACATCAGCTCGCCGACCAGATCCAGCAGCTGCATGGGGGCGAAGGGCTTGGTCATGAAGGCGTCCGCCCCGGCCCGGCGGGCCTCCGCCTCGAGCCTGGGGTCGTCACGGGCGGTGAGCATGACGACCCTCACCTTGTCGTGGTCGAGGCGGCGGCACACCTCGACCCCGTCGAGGCCCGGCATCATCACGTCGAGGACCACCACGGACGGTTCCGTCTGCGACGCCAGCTGCAGGGCCGTCTGGCCGTCGCGGGCCTCGGCCACCTCGAAGGCATCGGCCTCGAGCACGGCCCTGACCAGCCGCCGGATCATCTCGTCGTCGTCGACCACCAGGACCAGGCGCGGCTTGGCCTCCGCGCTCACGGCAGCAGGTTGTCGACCGTGGCCTCACCGGTTCGGTACCGCCGGACGATCTCCTCCTGCAGGCGGTCGAGGACGTCGAGAACGGCCCGACGCTGGGCGGACACCGAACGCTCGAAGCTGGTGAGCTCTTCAGCGGTGCGACGCAGCTCGTCGTCGGCCAGCTCAGACAGCCTTCCGAGCCGCTCCGAGGGCAGGATCTCCTCCAGGCGACGGTCGAGCTCGCGGTCCAGCTCACCAGGGGCCATGAGCGTCGGGAGCCGGCCGAGGCCGGGGGCGTGCACGTTTTCGGAAAGGATGGTCGGCAACTCCTCCACCAGCTCCGACAGGTCGCCGTGCCGGCCGTCTCGGCGGTGCGCCTGTTCGGCCACCACGATGTCGAGGCGGCCCTGCACTATCCGGCGCAGGTACGACAGACCGGTCTCGGCTTCGGTCGCTTCGCCGCGACGGCTGCGGACCTCTTGCAGGGTCCAGCCCTCGAGGCCCTCGAGGTAGGCGGGATCGGTCACGTCGGAGAGTTGCACCACCGGGTGTGGAGGCTACCGCACGCCCGGGCCCAAGGTCGCTCCCGGACCGAAGCCACCCCGGCCGGCGGCCCTAGGGCGGGGCCGGCCCAGCTCAGTGGTGGCCGATGAGCCCCATGGCCAGCACCCACGCCGGGCCGGCCAGCATCAGGGAGTCGAGGCGCCGCAGGGCGGGCAGGCGAGCCCCGGCGACGGCCCGGTCGCACAGCCCGACCCCGGCGCCAGACAGCACCCCCACCACGGAGAAGGCGATCCACGGGCGGACCCCGCTGAAGGGCGGGTCCATGACGGCGGCTACGAACACGGCCACTACCAGCACGCTGACCAGGCCGAAGGTCACCCCGACGGGGCCCCCTGTCGCGCTGCGGGCGTTACCCATGAGGAAGGCGCCGGCGTCGTAGGCGAACACCGCGGCCAGCACGGCCAGGGCGTAGTTGGATCCCTGTTGGCGGGCCAGGACCACCGACATGGCGGCCACCGCCGGCCCCACCCCGACGACCAGGCTGGCGAGCCGGCCGCCGAACCGGCGCGCCCCAGCGGCGGACCCCGGCCCGGCCACCACCACGGTCAGCAGGGCCCACACGGCGGCGGCGCCGACCGCCCGGGCCGGGCCGGCGAGGGCGGCGAGAGGCACGACCACGGCACCGGTGGCGGCCACCGCCACCCTGAGCGGGATCCGACCCCCTCGCCCCCGGTTGGCCCGGGACCCGCCCGCCCTGCCGGCGGCCGCCCGCACGCCGGAGGCGGACGCCACCACGGCCACCGGTACGACGGCGACCTCGGCGACAGCAGCGCCGAAGCCGACGGTGGCCACCAGGGCGGCTGCCCATGCGACACCGGCCAGGACGGTCGCGCCCGCCGACCGGCCCGCCACCTGCTCGGGTCGCCGCCGACCGGGGGTCGCTCCGTCCCGGCGACCGGCGGCCGGCTCGGTCCGGCGACCGGTCTGGGCAGCGGTCCGCCGACCGGTCGGGGCGGGGGTCCGGCCACGGACCCCGGTGGCCGGACCCGCTCCTCTGCGGGCGGCCGGCTTCGCCGGCGCGGCGCTGCGGGACGCGGCCCGGTGTCCCGGCTCGGTGCTGCCGACAGCGCCTCGTCCTCGGCCCCCGGGCTCGGCGGAGCGGGCGGTGGCCTGGGAGCGGCCCGGCTGGGACCCCCCGGCCGGGCCATCCCTGCGAGCCGTGGCTGCCGGCGGTGAGGTCACCCGCCCGACACCGGCGGCAGTACGGCCACCTCGTCACCCGCGTTGAGCGGCTCGGGACCGACAGCCGGGTCACCGTTCAACCACACCTTCGAACCGTCGAGGACGGCGGCGAAGCCGGCGCCGAAGCGCTGGCGGGCCCGGTCCAGCACGTCGGCCACCGAGTCCGCCTCGAGCTCCCAGCGGGCGCAACCGGCGGCCTCGCGAGCCGCCGCGAACAGGAGCAGGGTCACCGACGGGCGCTCTGCGCCCCCGCTTCCCGGCGTGGGGCTCTCTGGGATCAGGCGTGCCGGCCCCGCCGGTGTGGCCGGCTGGCGGCTCGTGTCAGGTGGCGTCATGTCGAGGTGAGCTCTCCTAGGCCCCGAAAGGCTACCCGTCGCGGAAGGACCTGCTCACCGGTACCCTCCCTGCGTGTCCGCATTCCTGCTCATCAGGCACGCCCAGTCGACATGGAACGCGGGCGGACGCTGGCAGGGCCAGGCCGATCCGCCGCTGTCGGAAAGCGGGGAGACGGCGACGGCCATCGCGGCGCGGCGGCTGGCCGGCGGCGGACCGTTCGACCTGGTGATCACCTCGGATCTGGCCCGCGCCCGGCGCACAGGCGAGATCCTGGCCGGCGGCCCCGGTGGGGCCCCGGCCCCGACCGCCGAGCCGACCCCCGACATCATGGCGACCGACCGCGGCTCGCCGCCGGTGATCCTCGAACCGGCCCTGCGGGAGTTCCACGTGGGCCACTGGAGCGGGCTCACCCGCCCGGAGATCGAGCAGCGGTGGCCCGCCGAGCTGGCCCTGTTCGACGAGGGCCGGCTGGCCGCTCCTCCGGGAGGCGAGGCCCGGGCCGACTTCGACGCCCGGGTCCGCTCCGCCGCCCGCAAGGTCGCCCGCCTGATCCACCGCCACAGCGCCCGGCGCACCCTGATCGTCGCCCACGGCGGCGTCATCAGATCCCTCGTCCGCACCTCCGGCCTGCAGGAACGGCACGTGGCGAACCTAGCCGGCTACGAGGGCGCGGCAGCCGAGGACGGGCTGCGCCTGCACCATCCGGTCGACCTCCTGCACGGCGAGCCGGCCGACCACCCGGCCGGGCCGGTGGCTCTCTGACGGCGCCCCTCCCCGCCCCCCGGGAGCGCGCCGTTCGCTGCCGTGACACGACGCCATCTTCCGCTCGCCGCCGATCGTGGCCCGTTTGCGAGCGCTGGCCGACTTCGCGCCGCCAACGGTCACATGCTGAAGCTACGGTTCGGACCATGAAGGTCGAGGTGATCAGGAGCCCGCGGCGGCGCAAGACGGTGCAGGCCCGGCTCGTCGACGGGATCGTCAGGATCCACATCCCGGCGAGCATGAGCCAGGCCGACGAGAAGCGCTGGGTCGCCGAGATGGTCAAGCGGATGGAGCGCCGCCACGCCGGCGCGGCCATCGACCTGGAGCAGCGGGCCCGGTTGCTGGGCCGCCAACTGGGGTTGAAGGAGCCGGTCTCCATCCGCTGGGTGGACAATCAGGAGACCCGGTGGGGAAGCTGCACGCCGCGCGACGGGACCATCCGCATCTCCTCCAAGCTGGCCGGGGAACCGCTCTGGGTCGTCGACTACGTGATCGTCCACGAACTGGCGCATCTGAGCGTTCCCGGCCACGGGCCGAGGTTCTGGGAGTTGGTCAACCGCTACCGCCTGGCCGAACGGGCCCGGGGTTTCCTCATGGCGCGGGGCATGGACAGCGAACCCGACGAGGCGGCGTCGGATCCCGAAGCGGGGAGCGGCGGCCGGGGCGAGCGCGGCGTGGCCACCGGGCCGGCGGAGCCGGACGACTCCGGCGAGGCCGTCGCAGCTGACGTGGAGCGGTCCGGACCGACCGGCCGGTCGTCGCGGAGCTACCGGCCCGTGGCTCCCCGCCGTCGGTAACGGGAGCCGGGACCGGCCAGTCTCATCGTCGTGACTCTGTCCACTGCCGCCGAATCGACGCTCCTGCATCTCCGCGCCGGGGTTCCCGGAAACACCCAGGCCGGCCTCACCCGCCTTCCGTCGAGCGGACGGCGGGTCGTGCTGGTCCGCGTCGACGAGGACGTACGTCGCGGAGCCCTGGCGGCGGCGGACAGCGAGACCGTGGCCCGGGCCGCGGGCATGGCCCTGGCCCAGCGCCTGCCGCTGGTCGTGGTGCTGGCATCCTCCGGTGCCGATATCTGGGAGGGGGTCGCCTCGCTGGACGGGTGGGGGCGGGCGGCCAGGGCGGTGGCGGACTGCTCCGGCATCGTGCCCGTCGTGATCGTGACCTACGGGCTGGCGGTGTCGGGTCCGGCCCTGCTGCTGGGCATGGCCGACGCCGTGGTGATGACCGGGGACGCGGTGGCCTACGTGTCCGGCCCGGCGGCGGTGAGCCAGCTGACCGGCCAGCGCCTGGCCCCGGAAGAGCTCGGGGGCCAGAGGGTCCACGCCCGGTCGTCGGGGGTGGCGGCACTCATCTCCTCCGACGGTGAAGCCGCCCTGGAGGCGGTCGCTGCCCTACTCGACTACCTGCCGGACCACACCGACGAGGAGGCCCCGGTCCGCCCCTCTCCGGACCCCTGGGACCGGCCGACCCCCGAGATGCGGGACCTCCTGCCGTCCAGCCCGACGGGCTCCTACGACGTCCGCCAGGCCATCGCCGCTATCGCCGACGAGGGGGAGTACCTCGAGCTACGAGCGGCGTGGGCGCCGCAGATCGTGACGGCCCTGTGCCGGGTCGACGGGAAGCCGGTCGGGGTGGTGGCGAACCAACCGCAGTCCATGGCCGGGACGCTCGACATCGCCGCCTCCCAGAAGGGGGCCCGCTTCGTGGCGTTCTGCGACTCGTTCAACGTGGCGCTCCTCACCCTGGTGGACACCCCGGGGTTCATGCCGGGCAAGGACCTGGAGTGGCGGGGCATGATCCGCCACGGCGCCCAACTGGTCTTCGCCTACGCCGAGGCCACCGTGCCGAGGGTGTGCCTGATCCTGCGCAAGGCGTTCGGCGGCGCCTACATCGTGATGGACTCCAAGGGCATGGGGAACGACCTGTGCCTGGCCTGGCCGTCAGCCCAGGTGGCGGTCATGGGGGCGTCGGGGGCGGTTCAGATCCTCCACCGGAGGGAGAGCCCCGAGACGCAGGCCCGCCTGGCCGTGGAGTACGAGGAGGCCTACCTGAACCCCTACGTGGCCGCCGCCCGGGGGTTCGTGGACGAGGTCGTCGACCCGGCGGACAGCCGGCGGGCCGTCGCTGCGGCCATGCGCATGCTCGCTACCAAGCGGGAGCGCCTGGTGAGGCGCAAGCACGCCAACGGTCCGCTGTAGCGCCGGCTCGTCCGGCACACGGCGCCCGGCACGAGGCGTCCGGCGTCCGGCGTCCGGCGTCCGGCGTCCGCCAAGGAGCGTCAGGCGTGAGCGGCGCAGCGGGTGACCAGCGGATCGGCCATCAGGCGCTCCTCACCGATGCGCCCGCCGCAGACCTGGCACCGGTCGAACGTGCCCTCGTCCAGGCGGGCCAGGGCGGCCTGGATGGCGTCGAACTCGGCGGCCATCTCCGCCAGGAAGGCCTCATCGCCGGCCACGCTCGGCCCGGCGGCCGCCACCTCGACCTCGTCGCCGGCCACGCTCGGCCCGGCGGCCGCCCCCTGGGCCTCGCCGCCGGCCCGGACGGCGTCGGATTCGCCGACCGCCGCGTCGGGGGTCTCTCCGGCAACGCCGGTCGCCGAGCCGTCGTCGGTCTGGGGGGCAGGGGCCTCCGCCGCCCGGATCGGTTCGCCCGGCGTCGGCATCGTGGCGGGCGCGTCGCTCCACAACATCACATCCACCGTAACCACGCCGTGCGCTTCAGCGGGGTATCCCGCCGCAGTGGGCCGCCAGGGTCTCGAACCCTGCACCTTGGGATTAAAAGTCCCCTGCTCTACCGGATGAGCTAGCGGCCCGGCACCTGAGGGTTTAGCAGAGCAGAACCCGAGGGGGTTCATCCGGGGCGGCCGACCACGCCCCGCGGGCGTGCCGTCGGCAAGCCCGTCCCGCCCGGAGCCACTGTCACCCGGGTGGTCGGGCCCGGCCCCCCGGTCCGCCGGGCGGGCGCCCCGTCGCCGGTCGGCGGCCAACCCGAGCGCGTAGAAGCGGTGGGCGACCGTCGCTGTCAGCGCCAGGAACATCACGCCGAGCGCGATCAGCAGGCTGCGGCGGGGGCGGCGGTGGGAACCCGCCCGGCGGTCGCCGATCACGGGCTCGGTCGGCTTCCACGCCGGGAGACCTGCTGCAGAACCGATCTCGGCGAGCTCCGCAACCGCCCCCGGACGTTCCGCGCCGGTGGCTTGGGGTGGACGGCCAGCCGGGTCATTGCTCGCACCGAGGTTAGTGGGGCCCCGGCCCCCTCCGGCACCGGCCTACTCCGGGGGCGGCATGTACTCGTTGCCGAGCAGGCGCTGCTCCTGGTGGGTGAGGCGGGTCCAGCGCTCCAACTCCGAGGCGCTCAGGGCCCTCTCCAGGCGCAGCTCGACCAGCCGGTCCAGCTCCCTGCGGATCTCCGGAAGGGATAGCGAGCGATCTGAGTTCGAGTTCGTCACCCCAGCCTCTCAGCGGTGCCGGCGTTCGGCAATAGCCCGACGCCGATATCGTCGCCGGGACAAGCCGCCCACCCGACGGCGGTAACGGCCGCCCCGGGTGCTGCCCCCCGGGAACGGTGCTGGCGGCTCACCGGGGCGGTCAGCCGATCAGAGCCGGCAGCCGCGGCCCAGCACGGAGCCGGGCGGCACGTCGAAGCGACACCACACCGACTTGGTGGAGCCGTCGTGGGGTGTCTGCCCCCACCCCGAGCACAGGGCGGCGACGATACGCAGGCCCCGCCCGCCGGCCACGTCGCAGTTCGCCGGCTGCATCCGGGCCGGGTGCGGGTCGTGGTCGCGCACGCACAGCTCGATGTAGGTCCGGTGGGCGTTCAGCACGAGCAGGAACTCGCACGAGTCGGACTTGGCCGCGTTGGCGCTCAGTTCGCTGGCGGCCAGGACCAGGTCGTCGGCGGAGACGGCCGCCGGATCCGGGGCGCCCACCCCCCACTCGGCGAGGACGTGGGCTACGGCGCGCCGAGCGTCGGTGACCGATTCGCTCCTACACGGAAAGCGCTGTTCGAGACTTCTGCACATGCGCCGCCGCCGATGGAGCCTTCGCTGCTGAAGCTGCCACGAGATAGTCGTACCCGTAAGACCCGTGCGGCTCACAACCTCCCGGTAGCCGCAGCACCGGCCGGGGGAGGGCGACGGAGCGGACCGGGCCGCCGCCGGCGCGCCTCAGCGCCGTGGGCCGTCGCGTAGGACCGCCCGGGCCGCCCGCCGGCCCGACACCAGCGCCCCCTGGATGGACGAGGTGTCGCGCCAGTCGCCGCACACATAGCGGCCGGCGCCGACACGGACCGGCCGGCGCAGCGAGAGCGGCGGCGGGGTGGCCGGCTGGGCCCGGTCGATGCGGTAGACGGCCACGGCATCGAAGTCCTCGGCGCTCAGGCCGTAGAGGGATGCCAGCCGGCCCCGCACCACCCGCTCCAGGTTGGGGTCGTCGCGGCGGGAGCCCACCACGCTGGTGGATACCAGCACCCGGCCGTCGGAGGAGTAGGCCGGGGCGGCGGCCGTCATGAGCACGGTGTTGGCGATGACGTCCAGGTGGTCGGGGTCCAGCACGAGGATGGGCTCCTCCAGAGGGGCGGCCCGCAGGGCGTGGTAGAAGGTGGTCACCCCGTTCCAGGCGGGCGGGGGGAGGCCGGGCAGCAGCCGGCAGGCGGCCGTGCCGTCGGTGGCCACGATCACCGCCGGGGCGGCGATGTGCTCGCCCCCGGCCGTCACCACCCCGGTCGGGGTGAGGGCCGAGACCCGCTGCCCCAGCCGGACGGTGCCGGCCGGCAGGGCGGTGGCCAGCTGCTCCGGTATGGCCTGCATGCCCGTGGCCGGTACCGCGACCTCCCCCCGCACGAAGGTCCGCCACACCAGCCGGGCGAAGCGGGCGGAGGTGGCCAGGTCCGGGTCCAGCAGGACGCCGGCCAGGAACGGCCGCAGGAACCGGTCGATGGCGGCGTCGCTGATCCGGTCCCGCCGGAGGGCCTCCTCGGCAGCCATGTCGTCGCCGGCCAACAGGCGGCTCACCGGTGCGTAGCCGCACCAGGCCGAGAAGGCGCCGATGGCCGCCTTGTCCGGCCAGTCCAGCAGCGGCGAGGACAACGTGGCCGGGGCGCTGCGCCAGTCCGACCTCGGGTCGACCAGGCGGTAGGGACGGCCGTCGTGGCGGACCACCGCGCCCTTCACGAACCGGCGCAGGTCGAGGGCGTCGAGGTCGAGCACGGCCCGGGCGGCGGGATAGGCCGTGTTGAACACCTGAAAGCCCCGGTCCAGCCGGAAGCCGTCCACCATGTCGGTCCGCACCCGGCCTCCCACCCCGTCGGAGGCCTCCAGGACCGCCACCTCCAGACCGGCCCCCGACAGCTCCCGGGCGGCCGCCAGGCCGGCCAGGCCGGCGCCGACTATGACTGCATCGACGGTCATCGCCACCGACCGTAGCGGCAAGGGGCCGGGGTTACGGCGAGCCGGCCGCCGGTAGCCACATGGCCGAGCCGTCGGGGCGGGCGCAGTTGTGGGGCAGCGGCTCGCCGGCGGCGGCCACCAGGGCGGCCAGGGCGGCGTCCAGGTCGTCGTGGGACCACCGGTCGGCGTCGGCCGGCAGCTCGACACGCGCCCCGAGCAGGGCCAGGCGGGCGAGCCGGCCGGCCCGGGTGGACTTGGCGGGCGGCCACCGCCCGCCGTTCAGCCGGTGGAACCCGGCGGCGGGAAAGGTCTCCACGGTCTCCACCCCGGCCCCTGCCAGCAGGTCCCACACCTCGAAGCCGGTGAGCATCCATCCCGGTGCGGCGGACCGCTCCATGGGCGTCACCCACGGCACCGCCGGTACCCAGGGTACCGGGACCTCGCTGCAGCGCCCGGCTTGGAACTTGGGGGCCACGGCGGGGTCGGAGCGGTGGGCGCCCCGGCTGGGGCCGCCCGGCGCATCGACGGCTACCCTCACCGCGCCGGCGCAGAGGTCCAACACCGCCGGGCAGACCGGGCCGCGGTAGCGGCCGGTCACCGCCGGACGCCCGCCGGGCCGGCCGTCCAGGCGGACCACGTGGACCCGTCCGGCGCCGACGTCCACGCCTGCCGCGGGGAGGATCTCAGAGGTTGACATGCCCGGGCGGTAGCTGCAGCAGCAGCCCGAGCGCCACCAGCACGGCCAGCACCACGGCCAGTCCCTGCACCACCTGGCCCACCTCGGAGGGGGTGGCCGAGCGCCCCGCCGGCCAAGCCGCCCCCGGCCTGGCCCGCACGCCGGGCACGGCCATGAGACCGAAGCAGGTCACCGCGCCCACGACCAGGCCGCCGAGGTGCGCCCGCCAGTCGATGCCGGCGTTGGTGAAACCGATCAGCAGGTTGACGGCGATGAGGGCCAGGATCGACCGGGTGTCCCACCTGCGGAGCCGGGACAGCACGTAGTAGGCCCCCATCACCCCGAAGATGGCGCCGCTCGCCCCCACCCCGGCCACGTCGGGCTGGCTGAGCAGGTAGGAGCCGACGGAGCCGCCCACCGCCGAGAGCATGTAGATGGACAGGAACCGCAACCGGCCGACCTCGGCCTCGACCGGCGGCCCCACGATGGCCAGCGTCACCATGTTGAACAGGATGTGGGTGATGCTGGCGTGCAGGAAGGCCCCGGTGACGAGCCGGTACCACTGCCCGTAGAAGTGGACGCCGTCGGGCCACATGGCGAACCGGCGGATCGTCGAGTTGAGGTGCCGGCTCTCCCAGGCATAGATGACCACGTTGACGGCGATGAGGCCGACGACGGCGCTGGTCATCCTGGTGTTGCCGAGCCGGCCCGTCCCCGCCGACGGGCGCGCCCGCCACCTGACGGTCGGTGACACCCGGGAGCCCTCTCTCATGCAGCTGGTGCACTGCCAGCCCACGGGTGCCTGGTGCATGCAGTCGGGACAAATGGGCCGGCCGCAGCGCCGGCACGTCGATCCGGCCAGCCGGTCGGCGTGCACGTAGCAGCGGGGGGGCGCCACCGGCTCGGTACTCGACACGGGCCCCATCCTGGCCCATGCCGGCTCTCAGCTGGCGACAGGCACGTTCCAGTGGCTGACGACCGGCACGCCCCGGTCCCAGCCCAGCTCCGACCAGGTGCCGGTGTCCAGTTCCAGCCAGCGACCGGCGGTCACATCGGCGCACACCCACCGGCTGGCGGTCACCCTCGTGAAGTGCCCGTGCCCCACCAGGGCCACCCGGCGGACGTCGCGCTCCCGGATGGACGCCACCAGCCGGTCGGCCCGTACGGTGACGTCACCGGCGGTCTCCCCGCCGATCCACGGACCGTCCCAGATCGTCCAGTCGGGCAGGTCCGAGCGGATGTCGGGGGTGGTCCGGCCCTCGAGCTCGCCGTAGTCCCACTCCTGCAGGTCGTCGGTGACCTGGTAGGGGGTCAGCCCGGCGAGCTCGGCGGTGCGCTGGGCCCGGATCCGGGGGCTGCAGAGCACCAGGTCCAGGTCCAGCTTGCGCACGAACGGCGCCAGGGCGGCGGCCTGGGCCTCGCCCTCGGCGGTCAGGTCGATGTCGGTGCGACCGGTGTGCCGGCCGTCCCTGCTCCACAGCGTCTGACCATGGCGGAAAAGCCAGACCAGCGGTTCCCCAGCCCGCCCCACTAGGCGTCGCGCCGTTCGAGCACGTAGAGGGCGATCACGAGGACGACGGCGACGAAGGCGGCCATCTCGCCGAACCCGGTCCACGCCGCCAGGGTGTGGGCGTCGCGGTGGAGGCGGGTCACCTCCTGGCCGGCGTTGGTGGGCCAGTACTTCTCGATGGGTTGCGACCAGGAGGCCGGCAGGGCGAAGACCACGCCGGGGACGATGAACAGCATGGCCACCACCACCGCGATCCCCGCCGCCGCGTGACGGAGGATGATGGCGAAGGCCCCGCCCATGATGGCGATGAGGGTCAGGTAGAGGCCGGCGCCGATCACCACCCGCAGGACGAGGTGCTGGTGCAGACTGGCCGAAGGGGCCTTCCCGTGGATGAGCGCCTGCCCGAGGGAGAACGCGGCGAAGGCGATGGCCTCCCCCACGATCACCGCCGCCGCCCCCAGGACCAGCAGCTTGGCCGTCATCATCCGCGTCCGCCGGGGCACCGCGGCCAGGCTGGTGCGGATCATCCCGGTCGAGTACTCCGAGGTGACGACCAGCACGCCGAGCACGGCGAAGGCCAGCTGCGCCAGTTCCAGGCTGCGGATGCTGCGGTCGGTGGGGTCCCAGCCGAAGCGGACCTGCGGGTCGGTGTGGTAGTGGCTGGCCGAGATGGCGCAGATCAGGGCGGACAGCCCGATCCCGAGGAGGGCGGCCACGAAGAAGGTCCAGTACGTCGAGCGCACGGAGCGGAACTTGGTCCACTCCGAGCGGACGGCGTCGAGGTAGTTGTACGGCCGGCGGGACAGGCGGGCGGTGGCCGGCGTCTCGACCGCGGCGGTGGCGGTGGTGGCGGCCATCACGACACCCGCTCGGTGGCGTGGAACTCGACGCTGTCCGAGGTCAACTCCATGAACGCTTCCTCCAGTGACGCCCGCTGGGGGGTCAGCTCGTGCAGCACGACGCCGGCGGCGGCGGCCAGCTCACCGATGGCCGGGGCGTCCAGGCCGCTGATGATGAGGGCTCCGGTGTTGTCGGTGCTCACCTCCCCGCCGGCTTCTTTCACCGCGGCGGCGAAGCGGTCGGCGTGAGGGGTGCGGACGGTGACCGACCCGCGGGAGCTCGAGTTGATGAAGGCGCTGATGCTCTCGTCGCGGATGAGCCGGCCGCGGCCGATGACGATGACGTGCTCGGCGGTGAGCGCCATCTCGCTCATCAGGTGGCTGGAGACGAACACCGTCCGGCCCTGGGCGGCCAGGTCCCGCATCAGCCGGCGCACCCAGGCGATGCCCTCCGGGTCGAGGCCGTTGACCGGCTCGTCGAACATCAGCACCCGGGGATCCCCGAGGAGGGCGGCGGCGATGCCCAGGCGCTGGCCCATGCCCATGGAGAAGGTCTGGGCCCGCCGCTTGGCGGCCGTCTCCAGCCCGACGATGGCGAGCACCTCGTCGACCCGGCGGGCCGGGATCCCGTTGCTCTGAGCCAGGCACAGCAGGTGGTTGTAGGCGGAGCGGCCGCCGTGGAAGGCCTTGGCGTCGAGCAGGGCCCCGACCTCCTGGAGCGGGACCTCCAGGTCGTGGTAGCGGCGGCCGTCGATGGTCACCTGGCCCCGGTCGGGCCGGTCGAGGCCGAGGACCATCCGCATGGTGGTGGTCTTGCCCGCCCCGTTCGGCCCGAGGAACCCGGTGACGATGCCGGGGCGGATGTCGAAGCTGAGGTCGTCGACGGCGAGGGTCGAGCCGTAGTGCTTGCTGAGGTTGCGGGCCTCGATCATCCAGCCTCCTGACGGCGGCCGGTGCGACCGCTCGATCACTACATAATCGGTCATCCCGTGGGCGGGCACGGACCGCCCCGAATTCTTCCCTGGGGGGGCGCCGCGATACGGTCGGTGAGCCGTGGCCGCCGAAGCACCAGTGATCGACGTCGAGGGGCTGGTGGTGACCTACGGGAGCCGGGTGGCGGTGGACGGCGTCGACCTGCGGGCGGCGGCCGGCGAGGTGGTGGCGCTGCTCGGTCGCAACGGGGCGGGCAAGACCAGCACGGTGGAGACCCTGGAGGGCTACCGCCGGCCGGCAGCCGGCCGGGTGCGGGTGCTGGGCCTGGACCCGACCAGCCCGGCGGATCACCGCCGGCTCAGCCGGCGGATCGGGGTGATGCTGCAGAGGGGCGGTGTCTACCCGGGGATGGGCCCGCTGGAGGCCATCCGGTTGTTCGGCTCCTACTACGACGATCCCCTCGACAGCGCCGATCTCCTGGACCGCCTGGACCTGAACGAGGTGAGCGCCACACCGTGGCGCCGGCTGTCGGGCGGCGAGCAGCAGAGGTTGTCGCTGGCCCTGGCCCTGGTCGGCCGGCCGGAGGTGGTGTTCCTCGACGAGCCCACCGCCGGTGTCGACCCGCGGGGCCGCCTGGCCATCAGGGGGGAGATCGCCGCGCTGCGCGACTCGGGGGTGTGCGTGCTGCTCACCACCCACGAGCTGGAGGAGGCCGAGCGCCTCTCCGACCGGATCGTGATCATGGACCGGGGCCGGGTGGTGGCGGCGGGGACGGCGGCCGAGCTGACGGCCTCGGCGCCCGGCCAGGAGGAGATCCGCTTCGGGGCGCCGGCCGGGCTGGACGTAGCCGATCTGGGCGCGGCGGTCGGGGCCGCCGTCAGGGAGGAACGCCCCGGCGAGTACGTCGTCAAGGCGGCGGGAACCCCGGCGGTTGTCGCCGCCGTCACCGCCTGGCTGGCCGGGAGGGATCTGGCCCTCACCGAGCTGCGCACCGGTTCCCGACTGGAGGAGGTCTTCTTGAAGCTGACGGACGGAGCGGAGGAGTGAAGGCCTTCCGGGCCCAGGCCAGCGCCGAGCTGCGGATGACAGCAAGGCGGGGCGACTCGGTGCTGTTGAACCTGGCCATCCCGGTGGGACTGCTGGTGTTCTTCTCGCTCGTCGACGTGCTGCCCAAGCCGGACGGGGTCCGCCACCCGGTGCAGTTCCTGACCCCGGGGCTGCTGGCCCTGGCGGTGATGTCCACCGCCATGGTGAGCATGGGGATCGCGACCGGCTTCGAGCGCCAGTACGGCGTGCTCAAGCGCCTGGGATCCACCCCGCTGGGGCGGGGGAGGCTGCTCGGGGCCAAGATCACCAGCATCGCGGTGATCGAGCTGGTGCAGGTCGGGGTGCTGGTGGCCATCGGCCTGGCCCTGGGCTGGAACCCGGGCGGCCCCGTCGGGCTGGCCGTGCCGGCGATCCTGCTGGCCACCGCGGCGTTCTCCGGCCTGGGCCTGTTGATGGCCGGCTCGCTGAGGGCCGAGGTCACCCTGGCCGCCGCCAACGGGCTGTACCTGCTGCTGCTGCTGCTCGGCGGGATGGTCTTCCCTTTGTCCAGACTTCCTTCCGGACTGCGCTACCTGGCCGAGGCACTGCCCGCCGGCGCCCTCTCCGACGCCCTGCACGGCTCGCTGACCGCCGGGGCGTCGGTCCCGGTGCGGGCGTGGATCGTGCTGGCGGTCTGGGCCGTCGCCGCCCCGGTGGTGGCGGCCCGGCTGTTCCGCTGGGAGTGACCGCCGGATGCTGGCGGGGGTCGCCTAGTGGAAGATCAGTTGGTCGACGCCCATGGCCGCGAACAGCAGCGTCACGTAGGTGATGGAGTAGTGGAACAACTTCATCGCCTGCGCCTCCGACGGTGAACGCCACAGCCGGTAGGCCAGCACGCAGAACGCCCCGCCCAGCACGGCGGCCGCCACCCAGTAGAGGGGGCCCATGCCAGCCGTCCAGCCGAACAGCAGCGACACCGCGGCGACCAGCACCGTGTAGAGCAGGATCTGCTGCGAGGTCTTTTTGAACGTGGCCACCACCGGCATCATCGGCACGTCCACCGACCGGTAGTCGTCGCGGTAGCGGATGGCCAGAGCCCAGAAGTGCGGCGGCGTCCACAGGAACATGAGGGCGAACAGCACCACCGGCGCCCAGCCGACGCTGTTGCGGACCGCCGCCCAGCCGACCAGGACGGGCACGGCGCCGGCGGCCCCGCCGATCACGATGTTCTGCCGGGAGGTGCGCTTCAGCCACAGGGTGTAGACGAACACGTAGAACAGCGTGGCGCTCACCGCCAGGACGGCCGACAACGGGTTGACGGTCAGCCACAGCTCGGCGAAGGCCAGGACCTCGAGGGAGACGGCGAACACCAGGGCCTGCACCGGGGTGACCACCCCGGTGACCAGCGGCCGGTTCCGGGTGCGGCGCATGACCGAATCGATGTCGCGGTCGACGACCATGTTGATGGCGTTGGCCCCGCCGGCGGCCAGGGTGCCGCCCAGCAGGGTGGCGGCCATCAGCGTCCACGCCGGCAGGCCCCGGCGGGCCACGACCATGGTCGGCAGCGTGGTAACGAGGAGCAACTCGATGATTCTGGGCTTGGTGAGGGCCACGAAGCCCGAGATTCGGCGTGTCGCAGACACCTCGCTTTCCACCGACGTGACTGCAGACATCGCAGCCCACCTTACGGCAGGAGGCGGTTTCCCAACAAAGCGGCAGTCGCGCCGCCCTCCCCGGTCGGGCGGGGTGCCATCCGACCAGGTGGACCCCTACCATGGGGGGCGATGGCCGCTCCCCCCGCCGCCCAGCCGCGCCGTGGCGGCGTCGTCGCCGCCGGGGAGCCGGCGACCGCCGGCCCCGCCGTCCCGACCGCCGGCCCCGCCGTCCCGACCGCCCCAGCGGCTCCCGGCCGGCGGATCGGTCAGCGCATAGGCCAGCGGATCCCGACGGTCTCCCCCGACGGCTTCCGGCGACTGGCCCTGGCCGGGGTCTGGGTGCTGGCCCTCACCATCGTCTCGGGGGCGGCGGTTCGTCTCACCGGGTCGGGCCTGGGCTGCGACACCTGGCCGTCGTGCACCCACACCAGCGTGGTCGCCCCGCTGCAGCTCCACGCCTGGATCGAGTTCGGCAACCGGCTGATCAACGCCGCGGTGACCGTCGCCGCCCTCGGGACCGTCCTCGTCGCCCTCCGGCGCCGCCCCCGCCGGCGCGACCTGACCCTGCTGTCCGCCGGCATGGTGGTCGGGCTGCTGGTCGAGGTGGTGATGGGCGGGCTGGTCGTGTACTCGGACCTGAACCCGGTGCTGGTGAGCATCCACTTCCTGCTCGGCCTGGCGTTCCTGGCCCTCGCCGTGGTCCTCCACCACCGGGCCGGCCGTCCGGACGGGGCACCCGCCCCCCGGCCCATGGTCCGCCCGGCGCAGGTGTGGCTGGCCCGGCTGATGCTGGCGGGCCTGGTCGTGGTGGTGACCCTGGGCACGGTGGTGACCTCGACCGGGCCGCACGGCGGCAGCCCGAAGGCCCCCCGCTTCCACTTCTCGCTGCACTCCGTCGCCCAGCTGCACGGCACCTCGGTGGAGACGTTCCTGGCCGTCACCCTCGTCATGCTGTGGTCGCTGGCCCATTTCGGCGCGCCCCGGCCGGTCATCCGGCGGGCCCAGATCATGCTGGTGACCCTGGCCGCCCAGGCCGCCGTCGGCTACGCCCAGTACTTCAGCGGCGACCCGGTGGCGGTCGTGGCGGTGCACGTGGCCGGGGCCAGCATCGCGGTGATCGCCACCCTGCGCTTCTACCTCGGCCTGTGGGACTACAGCCCGGTCCCGGAGCCGGCATGGTGACCGAGCTGGCCGCCGCCGCGGCTGCGGCACCGACCGCAGCGGCGGCATCGACCGCCCCGGCCGAGATCGAGCTGCCCGAGACCGCCGAGAAGACCGACGTCGACCGTCCGTGGAAGGTGATCGTGTGGAACGACCCGATCAACTTGATGTCCTACGTCACGTTCGTGTTCCAGAAGCTGTTCGGCTACAGCCGGGAGAAGGCGAACCAGCTGATGCTCGACGTCCACCTGAAGGGCAAGGCGGTGGTGTCGCACGGACCCCGGGAGAAGGCCGAGCTGGACGTGTTCCGCCTGCACGAGCACGGCCTCTGGGCGACCATGGAGCACGACAGCTGAGCCCGTTGTTCCGCCGCCGGATGATCCGATGGGATCCCCGGGCGGGCGTGTACCGGGTGGAACTCGACGAGGGCTTCCGCAAGGTCCTGCGGGAGCTGATGGAGCAGTTCATCGAGCTCATGGAGGACCCCGAGGCCCCGGTGCTGCACCGGCTGTTCCCTCCCGCCTACAGCGACCCGGCCGACCTGGCGCTGCAGGAGGAGTACCGCCGGCTGATGCAGGAGGACCTGGTCGAACGGCGCCGGGAGGAGTGCCGGGCGGTCCTGGAGAGCGCGGAGGCCACCGAGCTCACCGAGGAGCAGCTGCTGGCCTGGTCGCGGGCCATCAACAGCATCCGGCTGGCCCTCGGCACCTACCTGGACGTGAGCGAGGACGACCCGCCCCGGGTCCCCGAGACGACCGAGGAGTCGGCCTACCAGTGGCTCAGCTTCATGCTGGAGGAGACGATAGAGGCGATGTCCCGGCAGACTTGAGGGCATGGATCCGAGTGAAGCGCTGGAGTTCCTGCGCGCCAACCACCGGTCGGTGCTGATAGTGCAGCGGTCCGGCGGGGACGTGGCCCCCTCCCCCGTCGTGCACGGGGTGGACGACGCCGGCCGGGTGGTGATCTCCAGCCGGGAGACCGCCTACAAGGTCCGCAACCTGCGCCGGGATCCGCGGGCCACGCTGTGCGCCTTCACCGACCGGTTCTTCGGCCGGTGGGTGACCGTGACCGGCCCGGCCGAGATCATCTCCCTCCCCGACGCCATGCAACCGCTGGTGGACCTGTACCGCCAGGTCGCCGGGGAGCATCCCGACTGGGACGAGTACCGGGAGGCGATGGTGAAGGAGCGCAGGGTGATCATCGCCATCCGCCCCGAGGCCGCCGGCCCCGACGTGCAGGGCTGACCGGTGGGCGGCACAGCCGGTGACAACGCCGGCCCGGCGCGCATCCGGGTGCAGGTGGCCGAGCAGGTGGAGCTGTCGGCCATCCCGGCCGGCCTGGACGGGCCGCTGACCCCGGTGCTGCTGGTGCACGGCCTGGCCTCCAACGCCCGCCTGTGGGACGGGGTGGCGGGGGCGCTGGCGGCCGCCGGTCACCCGGTGGTGGCGGTCGACCAGCGGGGTCACGGGCACTCGTCCAAGCCGGACGACGGCTACGACTTCGACACCATCACCGGTGATCTGGCGGCGCTCATCGCCGAGCTGGGATGGGCGGGCCGCCCGCCGATGGTGGCCGGTCAGAGCTGGGGCGGCAACGTGGTGCTCGACCTGGCCGCTCACCGGCCGGGGCTGGCCAGTGGCATCACGCTGGTGGACGGGGGCACCATCGAGCTGGCCGCCCGCTTCGCCGACTGGCCGACGGCGGAGTCGGCGCTGGCGCCGCCGGCCCTGGCGGGCACCCCCTACCCGGAGTTCGAGGCGATGCTGCGCAGCTACCACCCGGACTGGCCCGACAGCGGGATAGCCGGCAGCCTGGCCAACATGGAGGTGCTCGAGGACGGCACCATCCGGCCGTGGCTGTCCCGGGAGAACCACATGCGCATCCTGCGCCACCTGTGGGAGCACCGGCCCCGGCAGCTGTACCCGAAGGTCGGGGTGCCGGTGCTGATCCTCATGGCCGACGTCAGGTCCAACCCCCGGTGGATGGCCGGCAAGCGGGAGGAGGTGGCCGCCGCCCAGGCCGGTCTGGCGATGTCGGACGTGCGGTGGATCGAGGGGGACCACGACCTGCACGCCCAGTACCCGGAGACGGTGGCCGGGCTCATCCACCAAGCGATCGAAGGGAACCTTCAGCCGGCATGACCCGACTTCTCGCCGTTCTCGGCTCGGGGGAGACCGCCCCCACGATGATCAAGCCGCACCGCCAGATCTTCGAGCGGCTGGGCCCCGAACCGGGCCCGGCGGTGCTGCTCGACACCCCGTACGGGTTCCAGGCGAACGCCGACGACATCTCGGCCCGGGCCGTCGAGTACTTCGCGGCCAGCGTCGGGCAGCCGGTGGAGGTGGCCGAGCTGCGGGACCGGGGCGCCGACCCGGTCCGCCGGCAGGAGGCCCTGGCCAAGGTGGCGGCCGCCCGCTGGGTGTTCGCCGGACCCGGAAGCCCCTCCTACGCCCTGCGCCAGTGGGACGGCGGCGAGATCCCCGACCTGCTGGCCGACAAGCTGGACCACGGCGGGTGCGTGCTGTTCTCCAGCGCCGCCGCGCTCACCCTCGGCCGCTACACCGTGCCGGTGTACGAGATCTACAAGGTGGGCGTCGATCCGGAGTGGCTGGAGGGGCTGAACCTGGTGAAGTTCCTCGGGCCGGAGGTGGCGGTGATACCGCACTTCGACAACGCCGAGGGAGGCAACCACGACACCCGCTTCTGTTATCTGGGCGAGCGCCGCCTGGAGCTGCTGGAGTCCCAGATGGGCCCGGACGGCTGGGTGCTGGGCATAGACGAGCACACCGCAGCGGTGTTCGACCTGGACGACGCCACGGTGTCGGTGCTGGGCAACGGGGTGGTGACGGTACGCCGGGGCGGGCGGTCGACCACGGTGAAGAGCGGGGAGACGCTGCCCATCCGGGCGCTGGTGGAGCTGGCTTTCTCGGACAAAGGGACGGCCGTGGCGGCGCCGCCCCCCGCCTCCCCCTCCCCCGCTCCAGCCGCCGGGTCAACTCCGCCCGGCGCGCCTACCGCCTTCCACGCCGAGATCCGCCGGCTGGAGACCGAGTTCGACGCCGCCATCTCCGGGCGCGACGTCGACGGGGCGGTGCGCGCCCTGCTCGAGCTGGACGACACGGTGGTGGCGTGGGCGGGCGACACCACCCAGACCGACGCCCCCGACCGGGCCCGGGCGGCGATGCGGCGGATGGTGGCCCGCCTCGGGGAGCTGGCCAAGACGGGGGCGAGGGACCCGCGCCTGGTGGTCGGCGGCTTCGTCGACGCGCTCCTGGCCGAGCGGGCCGAGGCCCGGGCGTCCCGGCGCTTCGCCGACGCCGACCGGGTGCGCGACGCGCTGATCGCCAACGGCATCGAGGTGCGCGACACCCCCGACGGCACCGTCTGGGAGATCCGGTAGACCCGGGCTGCCTTCGCTGCTCCCTCCGGCGGTCTAACAGGTGGTGGCCGCCGGGGTGGCCGTCGGCCGGCATTCGGCGAAGCTGGACTTCACCCAGTTGGGCAGGGTCGGGGACGTGAAGTACGGCGGCTGGAGGTATCTCAGCCGCCTGTCCCAGATGTAGTTCTTCTGGTAGCCGTTCCCGTTGGTGGTGCCCACCGGGCCGCGGAACTCCTGGGCCAGGCTGCCGTCGATGGTCAGCTGGCCGAGCGAGCGGTAGCTGGACCAGTTGGGCAGGTATATGGAGTGGTCGAGAGCGACCATGGCGGCGTCGACGGTGAGCCCGCCGCGGATGGCGTCGAGCAGGATGCTGTTGGTCGCGGACAGGCCGATGATGTCGGACCCGTTCGGGTTGGCGTCGGTGAGGTTGCCGGCGACGGTGATGTCGTTCTGCGATCCCACCGTCACCTGGCCGTGCACCACCCCGCTCACCGAGACGTCGGCGTAGCAGCTGGACCTGGCGCACCCGGAGGGGTTGGCGTCATAGAGCAGACCGTTGGGTGGCAGGGCGATGCCCGATCCCCGGCAGGTCACCGCCGAGGTGGGGGCGGTGGCGGTGGATCCGCCGGGGACGGTGACGTTCATGGTGCCGTTCGAGTTGAACTGCACGGCGATCGGCCCGGTGTAGGAGCAGCCGCCCCCGTCGTTGCCGGCCGGGAGATCGCTCTGCATGTCGGTGTTCGTGGCGGGGAACGGGCTGAAACCGCCTCCGGCCGGCTGGGGCCCGGTTCCTCCGAAGGTCGGCGCGTTGGAGCAGCGGGAGTCCCTGAACGCCCGGCCGGCACCGCCGTACCTGGTGGCGCCGGCCACGTCCAGGCCGGCGCTCTGGTTGTAGGCGGTGGTGACGCCCTGCGGGAAGGACGGGCTGCCGCATATGTGGATCTCGTCGTTGGAGAACACAGGGCCGTTCAGGACGTCATTGCCGGCGAAGTAGATGAAGTCGGGGGCGCAGCTGGGGTCCGGGCCGTACCCCCGGTTGGTGTAGGTGTTCCACTGCCAGGCGCGAAAGACGCACTCCTTGCTGTAGTTGGCGCCGTCCACGGTGGCGATGGCCGGATCCACTATCTCGTAGTCGGTGTAGTAGAGGAAGCTGGTGAAGCCGGACAGCCGGATGCCGACGTCGATGGTCCGGATCGACGGGTTGGTGGCGGTCGACGGGTCCTGGCCGGCCGCCCCCGACACGACCACGTGGACCACACCGGTGCGCCCGGTGCTGGTGTTGTCGACCGCGTAGCGGAACCACTCGTCGACGTTGGTGCCCGGCACCGGTGTCCAACCGCTGAAGGCGGGGTTCTGGGCGTCGCTGGTGTAGAGGTAGTAGGAGGAGTTGTTGTCCAGCCGGTTGATGTAGTCCTCCACACCGGCGTCGGCCGCCTGCAGCGCGGCCTGGTAGTCCTGGGCGTGGCGGGCGAGGGGCAGCGACTGGACGCCCTGGTCGAACACGACGGTGAGCAGGGTCATCACGACCACCAGCACGAGCACGGTTATGACCATGGCCATGCCGGCCTCATCCGACGATGCGGAGCGGCCTCTCATCCGGACGGCGGTCGCGAACCGGCCCGGGCACCCGTCAGGCATTGGCGTAGTCCACGTTCGGCAGGCTCACGTCCAGAGCGATCTCGGATTGCGAGGAGGTGGTGGGCCGCCCCGGGTCTTCGGTCGTGATGGTCATGTGGATGCTGTCGATCCGGGCGAACTGACTGCTGGCGACGGCCGGCGGGGACTGAGAGGTGTCCAGCACGAGGCAGGTGCCGCTGGAGGAGGCGAGATAGGAGTAGTACTGGAATATCCCCGGCGATCCGGTCGAGCAGTCGGTGCTCGGAGTGGGGACCGGGACGACCAACCCGGATCCGAGTACGACCCGCTGGGACGACCCGGTGTAGCTGGGCAGGCCTCCGACGAGCGTCGGCTGGACCATGTCCTCGACCATCTCCATGGTCGAGCACCCTGCGCACGCGGGGACGGCGTGTATGTCGAGTTGCGTGGGACCGTTGGAGTTTCCCAGGGCCGAGTAGAACTTCAGTTCGGTCGCGGTGGCAATCACGAACGGGGAGGACATCCCGCTCGGGGTGGCGGCGGCGTGGACCTGCCGGCTGAGGGAGTAGGTGATCAGCTGCGCCTGCTGGTTGGCGGCGTGGCGGCTACTCACCGTGACCTCGTCGTTCTGCAGGGAGATCAACACGCTGAACACGATCGCCAGCGCGACGGACAGAATCATCATGGCGACCATGATCTCGAGCAGGGTCATCCCGCTCTCGGCCCGGGCGGCCCCCCGACGGAGGAGGGGACGGCGGCTCATGAGACCGGCACCGGGACGGAACCTCCGCCGGTGAAACTGTAGATCTCGGTCGTGGCGTTGCCGTTGGAGTCGACGTTGTAGACGCCGTCCGGCCTGACCCAGACGTTCACCGATCCCTGCCTGGTGGATCCGCCGACGTCCACCGAGACGTTGATGGTGAGATGGCCGAGTCCGACGCCGGTGGAGCTCGCCCCGTTGGCGACCGGGGTCAACGTGTAGGAGGGGGCGCCGTTGGGGCAGCTCGCCCCTCCCGACAGGCCGGAGGCGCCGGCGATAGCGGTGGGGGCGTCGTTCGCCGGGCTGGCGGCCGTGGCGAGGGCCGCCCCGGCGGTGTCGACCACCGCGATGTTCAGGGGATAGAGCGGGACCTCGGCGGTCACGCCACCACCTGCCGGCACGGTGGCGCTGGTGCCGAGGGCGGGATAGGTCGCGGGGTCGTAGAAGGGGCTGCCGCTCAGATCCAATCCGTTGGGATCGGCGTCGGTGCACCCTCCGGCGAAGACGTCGTAGGTGTCGGGGTAGATGGGGGTCACCGACCCGGAGGCGGCGCTCTGAGCGGGCGTCGAGTACAAGTCGTCCTGCAGGCCCTGGCTGGGGTTGCCGAGGGAGACCGGCATCCCGCCGGCGGGCGGCGGCGAGGTCGGGCTGTACGCCCAGAACAGGGTCCCGCCGGTGTCGAAGTTGGCCGAGACGGTAGCCACCTGCCCCGCTCCGACGGTGGCAGTCTGCACTGAGGGCGACTGCTCCTTCGAGTCCACCCCGTTGGGGCTGGAGATGGTGATCCGGTACTGGTTGCCGGAGCTGGAGACGGGAAGCTGGGCGAAGAACGCGCAGCCGTCGGAGCCGGTGGTGATGCTGTAGGAATCCGCCGACGTGGTGACGTTGGTGGCCGTAACCGTCGCTCCCGAGTAGCCCTGGCCGGCGGTGGAGGACGTCAACCGCACGGCGAGCGACCCGTTCTGCTGGCTGAAAGATCCGGTCGGCGGGGCGATCAGGGTGGCGGAGGAGACCGACTCCGCCCGGTTCCACGACGCCGTCACCGTGGCCCTGAGGATCAGGGAGGCGTTGGTGGCGCTGTTGCAGATGGAGCTGGTCACGCCCCGGGCCACCCATTCGGTGGTCTGGCTCAACTCGAAGGTCACGCCCTGCACGGTCCGGGCCGGCAGGGTCTGGGTGGTGATGGGGATGCTGTCGAACCCGGCGCTGGTCAGCGACAACCTCCGCAGGTCCTGCAGGACCCCGGAGACCACCGAGCTGGCCACGACCCTCTCCTGGGAATCCCTCGAGAGCGCCAGGCCCTGGACCACCGAGTAGAGGGTCATCGACATCACCACGGCGAGGATCCCGAGGGCGACCACCACCTCGATCAGGCTGAAACCGCCGTCGACGGGATCGGCGGGCGCGCCGATCGGACCGGCGGACCAGCGCCCGCCCGGCGAGTCGCTCGCACCCCGACCTTCGGTGGCCACCTACCGATTGTCGGCTAGGCGGCCCCCCTTCATGAGAATTGGATGAGATCATTCTCATGTTGGAGTGGGACATTCGGGCCGAGCGCCCTGCGAGCGGAAAGGGGGCAAGGGGCCGGAGGTCCGCCGCCCGGAGGGAAGCGGATAGGCTTCACCCTCCTGCCCCCATCGTCTAGCGGCCTAGGACACCGCCCTTTCAAGGCGGCAGCACGGGTTCGAATCCCGTTGGGGGTGCTCGCAAAAGTCCTGGTCA